>JAZFSR010000122.1:0-2898 GCA_036446295.1 Candidatus Aminicenantaceae bacterium | reverse complement strand
GCCTTTCAAGGAAAAGAGAAAAAACCGCCTTATTTTGAGGGATGGTATTTCAAGCTCGTCGATAGAGACGAACAGAATTTTTTTGCAGTCATCCCGGGTGTTCAAATAAGTACAAATCCTGAGAAAAGCCATGCCTTTGTTCAGATCTTCGAGGGAAGCACAGGAATCGTTGAATACAAGACCTATCCCCTCTCTGCATTTAGATCGGCAGACAATGCTTTTGACATCTGGATCGGCCCCAACCACTTTACATCAGAGGCCATCAGTTTAAATATCAACAGCCCAAAACTGACAATCAACGGAAATCTCAAATTCAGCTCTCTTAAACCCTGGCCTATCACACTCAAATCTCCTGGCATAATGGGCTGGTATGCATGGATCCCCTTTATGGAGTGCTTTCATGGTATCGTCAGCCTAGATCATAAAATCCAAGGGGTGCTAACCGTCAACTCCAAGGTCATTGATTTTATCGGAGGCAGAGGATACACCGAAAAGGACTGGGGAAAATCCTTTCCGGAAGCCTGGATCTGGTTTCAAACGAACCATTTTTCCAAGCCAGGGACAAGCCTGACCGCATCTATGGCTATCATTCCTTGGATTCGCAAGCCATTTCCAGGATTTATCATCGGGCTGTGGCACGATAACCATCTCTACCGTTTTGCCTCCTACACAGGGGCAAAAGTGGACCACCTGGACATTTCAGATACTCATATTGCCTGGACTGTTAGAGACAAACATGCTGTCCTGGAAATGCAGGCAGTCCGGGAAAAGGGCGGACTTCTTCATGCCCCAAGTGTTGAAGGAATGGAAAGGCGCATCATTGAAACCCTGGATTCAAAGGTTTCTGTCACATTGACCGCTGAGGAAAAAACAGGTTCCAGACTTATCTTCAAGGATTCAGGTCGAAACGTCGGCCTGGAAGTGGCAGGCAATCTGAGTCGGCTCATTCAAATGTTAAAATAAGCTTTGAGATCGTCGACTCGATCTGTCTTCTCCCAGGTAAAATCATCGAGTTCTCTTCCGAAGTGGCCGTAGAAGGAGGTTTTTCTAAAAATCGGCCGGATAAGATCCAGATGTTTGATGATCCCCTGAGGTGTTAAATCAAAAAGCTCCTTAACTCCCTCCTCCAGCACATGATCCGCCACGAGCCCGGTCTCAAATGTTTCGATCAGCACGGAAACAGGATCGCTCACTCCAATGACATAAGCCAGCTGGATTTCACATCTTTTGGCCAGTCCGGCCGCCACAATATTCTTAGCGATATATCGGGCCATGTATGAAGCAGAACGATCGACCTTACTCGGATCTTTTCCTGAAAAACAACCCCCTCCATGACGTCCCATCCCGCCATAGGTGTCGACAATAATCTTCCGGCCGGTCAAACCTGTATCTGAATCAGGCCCGCCGTTTTTCCAGGATCCCTTTCCGTTGACGATAAAATTAGCCTCCAGGCCTTCGAGCTGTGCGCTGTACTCACAGCCATACTTATCAATTACGGGGGAGACAACCACTTCAAAAAGGTTATGTTTGACAGCCAATTTTTCTATATCTTTATCATAAGGAACAGCCAAAACCACTTTTTCAACGGCCACAGGTTGGCCTTTTTCATATCGGATCGTCACCTGCGATTTTCCATCAGGCTTAAGGTAATCGATCGATTTCTCTCTCCTGGCACAATCCATTCCTTCGACCAGCCGGTGGGCCATCAAGATAGGAAGCGGCATGAGTTCCGGAGTTTCATCAACCGCATAGCCAAACATAAGTCCTTGATCTCCTGCTCCCCCACTATCCACCATCTCACGGATATCTTCTGATTGTGAGTGCAAATTATTTATAATTTTACAATTTTTGTGGTCAAAGTTATAAGCTGGATCATCAAATCCGACATCTGCAATAACTCCGCGTACAAGAGCCTCAAAATCGAGTTTATCTTTTTGACCGGAAACACTGTACTCCCCAGCCAATGTCAGATGCTGCGTCGTGGCGAGACTTTCTATAGCCCCATGAGAGCGCTGAGGATTGGATGAATTTGCAATAATCGCATCCAGGACCGCATCGGATATCTGATCACAGAGTTTATCGGGATGTCCTTCCGCTACCGACTCCGATGTAAAAAGATAATCGTTTTTGTTCATTATATCGTCCTCCTATTTTTGTGGAGAGAGGATGTGATGAGGCGAAAAAAAACCCGCTCTTCCAACATCAGGAAAGCGGGTATCGCTTCGGACATTTTATTGTCGCTCTCGCGACCACATCCTCGCCTCTTGCGAGTGGCACCTTGGGTGTCCGCCCCAGGTTGCCGGACCCGAATCGCTTCAGGCCTCTCCTGATGCCAATTGTTATTTTACTAGAGCAGTAAAAAAATTTCAAGGGGATGTATTCATTCACTACATTAGTGACACTCGATTTTTTTTGGAAGGATCGGGAATTGACCCTACAAAGAAATCTGGAGAAGAGATATATTCACAACGAATATTAAGAACAAAGTGTAGATGGTCGTGATACTCTAATCCGGTCGAAACCCGCCGATAAAAATAATTTAAGTATAGTGTCCCTCGAATCCCAGTGTTATAGTTGAGGCATGAGACTCTTTAAAGTTCTCATTTTCTCTGCTTTATTCTTTCTCCCCTTTAAAACCGTCATTCCACACGTTCAGCCCGTCCGAACGGTTACCCTCAAGGTTGTCGTAGATGAGGAATACAGGAAAAAGGACGATTGGAGCATGGAAGTGAGCCGCATAGTCGCCGGCGCTTCAAAGGTTTTCGAGAAGAATTTTGGGATTCGATTTGAGATCAAAAACATGGGATTTTGGAACTCAAGAAATTCACAGACCTCTATGATGGTTCTTCTCAACGATCTCCAAGGGTCGGTGCCCCATATGGAGCGTGACGTCGTCCT
>JAZFSR010000121.1:0-74578 GCA_036446295.1 Candidatus Aminicenantaceae bacterium | reverse complement strand
TATGGAAAATCAAGATAAACAAAACCCTTGGCTCCAAATTCTTAAAATTCTAAAAGAACAAATCGATGCTAACAGCTTCGAAACTTGGTTTGAACCCACGGTCTTTATCGGGCAGGATGATAACGATCTCTACATCAAGGTCCCCAATTCCTATTTTAGAGATTGGCTGTCTTTTCACTACACGAATTCGATCCAAAATTGTTCCCGGGAATTATTCGAAAACCCAGTCACCATCAGGTATATTTATGATGATTCTTCCTCCTCGTTCATGAGAAAATCTCCCCAGGAAAGGAAATCAAAACAAGGGCACCTTTTGAATCCCAACTTAAACCCGAATTACACCTTCGAAAATTTTGTTGTCGGTTCATGCAATCAATTCTGCCATGCCGCGTCCATTGCTATCGCAAAAAATCCGGCAAAATCCTACAATCCTCTCTATCTCTATGGAGGCGCCGGCCTTGGAAAGACACACTTAATGAATGCGATCGGCCATCAGCTTCTCAACATCAACCGCCGTCTCAAGATTATGTACATCACAACCGAAAAATTCATGAATGATTTAATTAACCATCTGCAGTATGGAAAAATCCTTGATTTTCGTGAAAAATATCGAAGTATCGATGTTCTTCTTATTGACGATATCCACTATCTTGCCGGAAGAGAACGAACAAAAGAAGAATTTTTTCACACATTCAACCACCTTTATGACAATCAAAAACAAATTGTCATCTCTAGCGACTGCCCCCCAAAAGAGATCCCAAGTATCGAAGATCGGTTCAGCTCTCGATTTGAATGGGGATTGATAGCGGATCTTAAGCCTCCGGATATTGAAACCCGCATTGCAATCCTCAATAAAAAATCAAGTATGGAGGGAATAGATATCCCAGAAAGCGTTGCTCTTTATATTGCAGATAAAGCGCACTCTAATATTCGGGAGCTGGAAGGATATCTTCGCAGGGTTATCGCCTACGCCTCTCTCAAAGGAGAAAAAATCGACCTTGATGTGGCGAAAGACGCACTTAAGAGCCTGCTTGAAGCAGAAACAAATATTATTACCGTGGAAAAAATTCAAAAAATTGTCAGCTATGAATACAAAATTAAGCTGTCTAAGCTTAAATCAAAAAACAATTCTCCGACAGTGGCTTTTCCCCGTCAAGTGGCCATGTATCTTTCTAAAAAATGGACCCGAACGTCTCTTCCCGAAATCGGTAAAAAATTCGGTGGAAAACACCACACAACCGTTTTGTACAGCATAAGAAAAATCGAAAGACTCAAAGAAACAGATACAGATTTTAACAAAAAAATAAACAAAATAATAGAGTATATCCGTTAATATAACAATAAGTTAGGAAAGTTTTGCACATTTTATTTGCTTTTATTCTTCTTATTACATAATCTTTACTTATAATTAAATATATATAATAAGAATAAAGAGTTGAAAAAAAAGGTGGAAAAATGAAATTTTCAATCCCAAAAGAAGACATTCTCCAGGAACTCCAACTTCTTCAAGGAATCGTAGAAAAAAGAAGCACCATGCCTATTCTTGGAAATATCTTGATGACAGTAACAGAGAATGAAGTGGAGTTGACTGGCACAGACCTGGAAGTTGGTCTAAGGACACATTTTAAAGCCGCCGTGGAAGAGCCCGGTTCTCTGACCATCTCTGGAAAAAAACTCTTTGAAATTGTCAGGGCTCTTGCGGGAGGACAAACAGTCCATTTCAAAGAGAGCGAAAACCTCATGATGGATATCACCTCGGGGGCTAGTCAGTTTAAGATTCTCTGTCTATCCAAGGACGACTATCCACAAGTTCCTGAGCCGAAATTTGAAAAAAACATCGTTCTTCCTCTTGGCATAATGAGGACAATGATAGATCGAGTTTACTTTGCCATCACACAGGAACAGAGATATTATCTCAATGGTGCCCTTATGATTCTCTCGGATAAAAAGATGGAATTGATCAGCACGGATGGACATCGACTTGCCTATACGTCTGCAGTTCTTGATGGGCTTAATTTGGATAAGGAAATCAGGGGAATCGTCTCCAAAAAAACTCTGGGGGAGTTGAGGAAATTTGAAGATGAAAAACTAGAATTTGATTTGGACGAAAATAACCTCTTTTTTAAGGTCAACAATAGAACTCTTATCTCCCGAGTTATCGAAGGAAAATTCCCTAATTATGAAGCGGTCATCCCAAAAGATAATCCACTGGTAATTTCCATCTCAAGAGAGGAAATTACCGATGCGATCCGAAGAGTGTCGCTGCTTTCTACGGAGCGGTCCAGAGGTATTAAATTCGGAATACAAAAAAATCAGATTACCCTTTTCTCATCAAATCCTGAGATCGGAGAAGCACGGGACAAGGTTGATGTTGAATATGATGGACAGGAATTTGAGATCGGTTTTAATTCGCAGTATCTTCTGGATTTTCTGACATCGGTGAAAGCGGAAAGGATTTCATTTGAAATGAAAGATGAAAACAGCGCGATTCTGATGAAACCGGAAGGCGAGGAAGACATTAAAGATTTTTATGTTATTATGCCTATGAAAATCTAACCTTTTATTCATTAAAACTGCCAATAGATTTATTTATCTTTATTGATCTCACCTTGTTATCAAGATTTTTGGTAATTTCTCAAAAAGTGCAGTTTTTTTTGGCTGTTCAAATAAAATGTTGGCATTTTTTACCCCAAGGGGGCGAACCGATCTTACCACATCTGCTTCGTCACAACCCATTCGCGGTGAAAAACCACAGCTTCATATGTCGACGCCTCGCATCTGTGGCATTCTAGACTCGTGAATTAATCAGGTTAATCTGCCCGGGACCCTCGATTCGTGAATAAATTCACCTAATAAACGGAGAAGGGGTATTCTTTTCCTAGAATTGAAAGAGTCCCATCCGAAGCCACAATCACGGCTCCATAATCCGGGTATTTCTTTAGAATAATTTCAGGAGTGAGCGACACAAAGAGTGCTGTCGATAGAGCGTCGCAGAGGAGAGTCTCTGGGCCCACTATAGTCACGCTCTGTTTGCCTTGGGCTGGATATCCGGTTTTTGGATTAAAGATGTGATGGTACCGAATCCCGCCGAGGATAAAGAATCTTTGGTAATCCCCTGCGGTTGCAGCCCCTATATCATGGATTTCAAGAACGCCGAGAAATCCTTCCTTTCTGGGATGCTTGATACCGATTTTCCATGAAGTTCCTGTTGGATTTTTTCCCCAGCAATAAAGATCACCCCCGGCGTTAATGAATCCTTTAGTAATGCCGCTTTCTTTCAGGGTGCGGACTGCCAAATCAATTCCATATCCTTTCGCAATTCCTCCCCAGTCCAACGACATCTCTTCCGGGAGATCAAGAAAGGTTTTTTGATCGCAAATCTTATCCATTCCGATGAGCCCGAGAGTTGTTTTTATAAGGCTAGATTTGGGAACCCGATGGTCCCCATCAAGAAATCCCCAGAGCCTGGAAAGAGGAGCGATCGTAATATCAAAAGCCCCGTCGGAGGACTGGTAAAGGAGGAAAGCTTTTCGAAAGAGGGACAAAACCGCCGGCGACGAATAATTGGCTGCTTCGGGTGAGAAATCGCTGTCTATATCTGTAAAGATGCGGTGAATGTCTTCCTGTGCAGAGAGGAAATGACCCTGAGAAGCATAGAGGTTTACTTCACAGAGAGTGTCAAAAAAGAAGAACGAAGCCGTGTGCCATTTCTCTCTGACTCCGCAGCGTGAACAAAGAAGGCTCCCGAATAGGACGAAGACAAAAATGCGACCGACAATGAACTTTTTCATCTTTTTATTTTCTTATTGTGATAAAAAACAAACATTTAATCAACGTACTTGTTTTGCCCAGGTTTATTGACAAAGAGAAATATTCTTTATATTGTGGGAGGACTCAAAAGTGGAAGAGGAGAGAGAAGAATGAGCGTAAAAATACGGCTTGGAATCATGATGTTCCTGCAGTATGCCATCTGGGGAGCGTGGGCTCCGGTCTTGTCCGAATATCTGATGAACGATTTGGGCTTTTCCGGATTCCAGAGCGGCATGATCTACAGCCTCTTGCCGCTGGCGACAATTATTGCGCCATTCATCGGAGGGCAGATTGCAGACCGGTATTTCTCAAGCGAGAAATTCATCGCTATCTTACAGTTAACGGGAGGCGGCCTGCTTATCGCCGTGTCGTTTGTCACGAATTACTCCTTAATGATGTGGTTGATGTTCATTTACTGTATCCTCTATGCGCCAACTCTGGCTCTCACCAATTCTGTGGCGTTTATCAACCTGAAAAAATCCGATAAGGAATTTGGCGTCATCCGCGTTTGGGGGACTCTTGGTTGGATTGCGGCCGGACTGCTCCTCACGGGGTGGAGATGGCTGGCGGGATCCAACGAAGGACTGGCGATGCCGGGAGACACTCTCCTTCTTGCCGGGGTCTTTTCCATAATCATGGGATTTTTCTCCTTTGGACTGCCTCATACGCCGCCACAAAAAGAAGGGACAAAACCTTGGGCGTTCCTGGAAGCACTGAAGATGTTGAAGGACAAAAACTTTCTGGTCTTTATAATTATCTGCTTTGTTGTCGCCACGGAATTGATGTTTTATTACATTCTTACTGCCCCGTTCCTGACTTCGGACAAAATTGGAGTCCCCGGAGCCAGCGTGTCGGGAGTGATGGTCATTGCCCAGGTGGCAGAAATTTTTGTGATGCTTTTACTCCTGCCTCTTCTGATCTCCAAAATAGGCATCCGTAAAATCCTGGTTTTGGGAGTTTTGGCCTGGCCTGTGCGCTATATTATCTTTGCCGTGGGAGCGCCCAGTTGGCTGGTGATCGCGTCCCTGGCGCTGCACGGTTTCTGTTTTGTTTTCTTTTTTGTGGCGGCTTTTATTTACACGGACATGGTGGCCCCAAGGGACATCCGGCATTCGGCCCAGGGCCTAATCACCTTGGTTACGTATGGGTTCGGGAATTATGTGGGAAGTCTTTTTGCCGGGTGGGCCAGAGACTGGTTCACCACCGACGCAGGGACGAACTGGCGGGGAGTTTTCCTTATTCCATGCGCACTGACGATCCTTTGTGCCGTGGCCTTTCTCCTCTTTTTCAAAGAGGACGCAGCGCTAAAACCTTCGGAGCAAGAAAAAGGAATACTATGAAAAAAAGATTAGGCATTGGTTTTATTGGAGGGGGATTTATTACGGGTTTTCATATCCGGTCTTGGCAGGCCGTCCGTGATGCCGATATCCTGGGTGTTTTTTCTCTGAGTGAAAAAGACACCTCGGCTTCTGTGGCGTTGGCCCGTGAACTGAACGTGGGAGAGGCCAAACCCTTTAATTCGATAACCGAGATGGTGGCCGATCCGGCGATTGATGCTCTCTGGATCTGTGCGCCGAATTACGCGCGGATAGAAAACATGGAAGAGATCGTCCATGCGTTGGAAACAGGGAAAGGAGAGCTTATTGGTGTGGCCTGCGAAAAACCTCTTGGCCGCAATGTCCGGGAAGCCCGGAAGATGCTGGAGTTGGTCCGGAAGGCCAATTTGTTGGATGGATACCTGGAGGATCAAATCTTTCAGCCCGGAGTCCAAAGAGGAAAAGACCTCATCTGGACACGTGGAGCGGCACTGACGGGACGGCCCTATCTTGCCCGTGCAGCCGAGGAGCACAGCGGTCCGCATATGCCCTGGTTCTGGGAAGGAGAGCTGCAGGGGGGCGGCGTGCTTAACGACATGATGTGTCATTCTGTCGAGGAGGCGAGGTTTATGCTGACCCCTCCCGGGGCGGCACGCGATGTCCTAACCCCCGTCAAGGTTACGGCGCACATGGATTGTCTAAAATGGCAGAAACCGGAATATGCACGCATCCTTGCTGAGAACAGCAAGGGAAAACTGGATTATTTAAACCGGCCGGCAGAAGACTTTGCCCGGTCTTTGATTGAATACAAAGATGAGAATGGAGAGACGCTCATTGTCGAAACGACAACTTCATGGTGTTATGTCGGCGCGGGCCTTCGGTTAACCCTGGAGCTGCTCGGGCCGGAATATTCTCTCGCGATCAACACTCTGGATTCCGGAGTGAACATCTTTTTCAGCCGGAACGTACACGGAAAGGCAGGGGAAGATCTTGTTGAAAAACAAAATGCAGAGATGGGGCTCATGCCCATTGTTTCCAACGAAGCCGCTGATTACGGGTATGAGGGGGAAAATCGCCACATGGTGCAGTCCTTCCTGAAGGGGAAGCGGCCGATGGAAAATTATAGTGACGGGCTCAACGTCACGGAGCTCCTGATGACCGCCTACAAAAGTGCCGAAGAAGAAAAAACGATTCCTTTTCCTCCCGAGGACCTGGAAACCTTTATTCCAGCCGTAGCAAGGGGAGAATGGAATCCAAAGAAAAGATAATGGGTAAAGGGTAAAGGAGGAACAATGAAAAAAGGGTATGTGGCATTTCTTATCGGGCTTATATTATTGACCGGTCTTTTTTTCCCGGGGCACTTTCAAGCGGCGGGCAAGGCGGGAGAAATAGACTATCAGGAAATCCGGATTAAAGAATTCCCCTTTGCCGTCCAGTGCTACAGTTTTAGGCGGTTTACATTTCTGGAAACCCTCCAGAAAGTCAAAGATCTGGGCTTGAGATATATCCAGGCCTATCCGGGACAGAAATTTAGTGCCGAACAGCCCGGCGTTCCCTTCAATCACAACCTAAGCCCGGAAAACATTAAGCTGGCTAAAGCGAGACTTAGAAAACTAGGGCTATCTTTTGTCGGATATGGAGTTGTGAATTTTAAGAATGAAGAAGCGGAGATGCGGAAAGTTTTTGATTTTGCGAAAGAGATGCGGATCCCCACTATTGTCACCGAGCCGGAATATGATGACTTTACACTGCTGGAAAAAATGGTCAAAGAGTACCGCATCAACATCGCTATCCACAACCATCCTGCTCCCTCCAAGTATGCCCGGCCGGAAACGGTTTTGGCGAATGTTAAGGGACGGGACGATCGTATCGGAGACTGTGCGGACACGGGGCACTGGATGAGAACCGGAGTCGATCCCCTCGAGGCCCTGAGAATGCTTGAAGGCCGGCTCATCGATGTCCACCTCAAAGATCTGGATGTGTTCGGAGAGAGGCGGGCCAACGATGTTCCCTACGGAGCGGGCAAGGCCAATATCCGGGATATTCTGGCCGAGCTGACACGGCAAAATTTTGCCGGCTATATTACAATCGAATATGAGAGTGAGCCCGACGAACCCTCCGCATCGATTAAAAAGGGGCTCGAATACATAGACAGCATCACCTACTTTAAAGGATACGAGGAAATCCTGCCCAGGAACCGCGGACGTTATTCCAAGCAGGGCTGGAACCATTATGGGCCGGGCTACTTTGTTCTGGATGAAAAAACAGGGATCCTCAAAGGGAATGGCGGAATGGGGCTCTTCTGGTACAGCGTCAAAAAATATAAGGACTTTATTTTGGAGCTGGATTTTAAATGTGAGATGGATATCACAAACTCCGGCATCTTTGTCCGGGTTCCTGAAATGCCGTCCAGCAACAACTACATTTACCATTCGTTTGAGATCCAGATTGACGATGCCAGCGAGGGGATCCATGCGACGGGCTCGGCCTACGACGCCGAGGCTCCGACACAAAAAGCCTCCAAACCAACAGGAGAATGGAATCACTTCAAAATCACGTTTAAGGGGAGTCGAATATCGGTCGAGCTGAATAATGTTCAGGTTTTGGACTGGGAGGCTGAACCAAGAGGAAAAATCAGAGATTTTGCATCAGAAGGGTACATTGGTCTTCAGAACCACGACAGCCGGGCGCCTGCATACTTCCGGAACATTTTCATCAAGGAACTGAAATAAAGGATTCGAGGATTCTAGGGTTAAAAAGAAGTGGGGACAGTCCCCACTTCTTTTGCCCCAATAATTTTTACCCAATAATTGTGTCGATTGTGGAGGGGCCGTCGACCAAAAGCATGAATTGATTGGGGGCGCAGATAATGCGCTCACCGGCATAGGCAGCAGGTGGACAGTGGACACAGATTTTATGGCGGCAGGACGATTCTTCCACCCTCGCCTTACCCTCCTTCACCGAGACCGTGATCCGGCCGTCTTTTGTCCGGAAAGAGTGGGTGGAGTTTTGTCGGAGGGAGAGGGTCTTGACTTTTTTTCCGCCCTTATAGAGCGAAACCGCTTTTCCTGAACTCAGTTCAGCCGGGCAGGCATGAAAGGAAACCACGGTCAATCTGTTGGAGCGTGCTTGGTGATTCATCTCTGTCCAGAGTGAGCGGAGCGTCCGAGTGCGAAGGTCCCAGACTTTTCCTTCTCTTGCCAGAGTAAAAGAAGGCATTGCCGGGCTGCGAAGGAAGCTGGATGCCAATGTCATGTGGGCCCTTGCTCCGTTCGAAACAGGGATCCATCCGGAAGAGACGAGAGTGCCGGTTAACGGCTCCTGTTGGGAAATTGAGTTGTAGAGAGAAAAGGAATTCCCGGAAATTAGCCGTAGGGCTTTAAGCTCCTGGAGGAGAGGGGGCAGAATGTGATGGGGGGAATCTGAAATCAGGTAGAGCTCGGCATCGCTGTTTGAATTCTTTGATGCCAGTAGAAGTGGGGTTAGGAGTGGAGTTAAAAAAATTGATTTAAAAAAGTCGCGTCTATCCATGGTGTCCTCCCTCATTGATAATCGAGGTAATAACCGGAAAGAGCCGGTCATTGTTTTTATTTCGAAAAAAACGGAAAAGCCAGAATCCGGATACAAAAAGGCCGAGAAAAAGCCCCAAAATACTGGTTGCAGGCGTGGGAAGAGAGAAAAGGGCTGCGCTGAAATGGCCCGCGGCCATACCCAAAAGAGCGGCCAAGAGGAATGTGCCGAATAACAGGATCAGGGATTTATTGTATTGTGTTTCGGGAATTTCCAGAGATACAGTGTTGCCGGGTTGTGCGTGGATCGGATTTTTTGCAGAGAGGAGGCCCTTTGACTGGCTCTGACCAATGCACAGATTCTTGACCGAGCATTTTTGACAGGCCGTGAAACACTGGACTTCAACTTCGGCCAGTTTATTCCGGGCAGAAATAACCAGGCCGCTATCCTGCATTTGTTTCTGCCTCGTTTCTTTCATCCATTTCTATCTCTTCTATTTTAAAACGCCCGATAGCATTTGTCGGGCACTTTTCGATGGCCGGGATTTTTTCCGGATCGATATTTTTATAATCACGGATGACAGCCAGGTTGTTTTCCATAATGATTTGCTCAGGACAGGCACGAGCGCATATCCCGCAGGCAATACAGGCGTTTTTACAGAATTTCCGGGAAGTTTTAGGGCCATCCAAAGACCGGCAGTAGACAAAGATGTTCTGTTCAATGGGGTGAAGCTCATACAAGCCCCGGGGGCAGGCTTCCACACATTTTCCACAGGCTGTGCAATTCTCTTCTATGACAACAGGGAGGCCGTCCTCGCCCATCTCCATGGCATCAAACTGACAGGACAGCACGCAGTCGCCATAGCCCATACATCCATAGGAGCACTGCTTGTTCCCTCCTATGATATGAGAGGCGGCACAGGTCGTGACTCCGAGGTAAAGACCCCGGGAGGCCGCCGCCTCTTTTGTTCCGCGGCAGTGGAGTCGCGCAACGCGTTGGAGAACCGTCCCGGCGGATACGCCAAGGATTTCAGCAACTTCGGCAGCGACATCATTCCCCCCAACCGGGCAGCCGTTGGATTCGGCTGTCCCCTTGACGACGGCCTCGGCGAAGGCCCGGCATCCTGAGAATCCACAGGCGGCGCAGTTTGCCTGGGGAAGGGCTTCATTGACGGCTTCAATCTTTGGATCTTCTTCGACTTTAAGTTTTTTGTAGGCGATGACCAGTCCTGTGGAAAAAAGAAGGCTCAGGACGGTCATGGTGAGAACAGGGATAAGAAAGCTCATAGTTTAATCATCCCTGAAAAACCAGTAAATGCCAGCGCCATAATCCCCGCCACGATAAGAGCAATCCCGGCACCCTTTAAGGGTTCGGGAACATCGGCAAGGTCGAGCTGTTCCCGGATCCCTGCCATAAGCACGATGGCTAACGTAAATCCTATTCCAGAACCAGTACCAAAGACGACGGCTTCGAAGAAAGTATAATATTTCCTTGCCGCGAGAAGGGCCAGCCCCATGATGGCACAGTTCGTCGTGATTAAAGGCAAATAAATCCCAAGCGCTTGATAGAGCGGAGGGCTCATCTTTCGGATAAACATCTCCACCAGCTGCACAAGAGAGGCGATAACCAGGATGAAGGCCACAGTCTGCAGATAGCCGATATTGTAGGGGATCAGAATCCAGTTGTTGATCATCCAGGAGATAACCGCAGTAATGGTCATGACGAAAGTCACGGCCAGGCCCATGGAGATGGCAGAATCAAGCTTCTTGCTTACACCCAGGAACGGACAGATGCCTAGGAAGTAGTAGAGAACAAAGTTGTTGATCAAAATGGCCGAAATGAAAAGCGCCAGCAGTTCCATCAGGCTCTCCTCTTTTGTGTTTTGCTTTCAATAAGAAGAGCTAAACCGAGAAGGAGGCCAAAAGCGATAAAGGCTCCTGCAGGCAGCAGCATGATGATCCAAGGTTTAAACCAGGAGCCGAGCACCTGGATGCCGAGAAAAGTCCCTGCCCCAAGAATTTCACGCACAGAGCTGAGAAGCAGCAGGGCCAGGACAAATCCTGTACTCATCCCGAGGGCATCAATCATCGAGCGTCCTACGGAGTTTTTTGAGGAAAACGCTTCCTGGCGGCCAAGGATCACACAGTTGACCACAATCAGCGGCACATAGGGGCCGAGGGCCTTGGAAATCGGATAGAAAAAAGCCTGGAGAAAGAGATCTGCCACGGTCACAAAGCAGGCGATAATGACGATATAGCTGGCAATCCGGACTTGATTGGGGATGACTTTTTTTATCAAGGAGACCACAAGAGAGCTGAGGAGAAGGACAAATGTCGTAGCCAGGCCCATCGCAATCCCATTGATGACGGCATTGGTTACAGCCAGGGTTGGGCACAGTCCCAAAAGCTGTCGAAAGACCGGATTTTCATCCCATAGTCCCTTGACATATTCTGCAGAGAGCGTTTTAGTTGCCATCTTTTTCACGGCCCCCTAATAGGCCTCCATGTTTGATTTTTTCCCTGAGTTTTTCCAGCGAAAGATTGACGATTTTGAGGACGGACTCCGAAGAAATCGTGGCCCCTGTTATGGTATTGATTTCGGTTGGGGTTAGTTCATTGGGAGAGCTGGCGGCAGGTTTATGAAGGGTGAGGATAGTCCGGATGTCTCGGTCCTCCCAGAACTTGAGAAAGAGGTCCTCTTTCTCAATGTTTGCCCCCAACCCCGGCGTTTCCGTCTGCTTGAGAATTGTCAGCCGGGTTAGCTTTTTTACTTCAATATCCGTCCCAAACATCATGGTGATTGTGTCCTGAAATCCAGATCCGGAGGCATAGACGGCATAGCCGACTAAGGACCCGTCTTCGGTCTTTCCTGCGTACACGGCGAAGGCCCGCTCTTCGTAGAGTTTTTCGCTGACAGCCGTACCTGGAACGACTGTTTTTATGGCCTGTTCAATTTCCTGCTGGACATTGAAGGCAATTTTATCCTTGGTCCAGATGCCGACGCCGGCAAGAAATCCGCTTGAAATGAGCCCGACACATGTGAGAGAGAGGATCATCTTTGAAGACAGGCTCATTTTCCCCTCCCTTCTCCAAGGATGCGTGGACGGGAGAATCGATTGAGAAGCGGCACGAACATGTTCATAAAGAGGATCGAGAACATCACTCCTTCTGCCAGTCCGCCAAAGAGACGGATCAATCCGACAAGCAGTCCGATTCCCAAGGCATAGATCCAAGTTCCCCTCGGTGTGATCGGGGAAGTGACCATATCTGTGGCCATAAAAAAGGCTCCAAGGATCATGCCTCCTGCCATCAGATGGAACAAGGGAGTGGCATAGGTATCGGGACGGATAAGCCAGAAAATTCCGGTAAAGACAGTCAAAGAGAGGATGATTCCGGCAGGAATTTTCCAGTCGATGGCTTTTTTATAAAAGAGAAAGGCGGCCCCAATCAAGAGGGCAATGGCCGAGGTCTCTCCTAAACTTCCTCCAACATTTCCCCAGAACAGATCTTTGACCGGAGTGAGGGTTCCCTCAAGGAGGGCGGCGTCAAATTTCAGATTACCTAGGGGAGTTGCAAAGGTGACCGCATCTACAGAGAGGGCCGCCGGGGCTGTCCAGGTGGTCATGGCAACAGGAAAAGCCGTTTGAAGGAAGGCGCGTCCCACCAGCGCCGGATTAAAGATGTTGTGTCCAAGCCCTCCAAAGACGTGTTTCCCAAGCCCTACGGCCACAACGGCTCCGATAACGGCAGAGTCAAGGGAAAGCTCTGGAGGGAGCGTCATTGCGAGAAGTAAGCCTGTTATGATAACCGATCCATCCCACAGGGAGTTCATGGGTTTTTTTCTTATCCAGAGAAAAAGAGCTTCCGTGACCAGCCCGCCGACAATACAGCAGGCATAAAGCAATAGGGCTCTCCATCTGAAAAAATAGATGGATGCCAGGACAGCTGGGAAGAGGCTGAGAATGACCGCATACATGATTTTCGGGACGGAATCCTGGTCTCTAAAGTGTGGGGACGATTCGAGCAAAAGAGCCTTATCTGTCATCAGGCACTCTTTTTCCTTTTTTCAATCATCACGTTGTTTTTTCCCAGCCGAATCCAATGGACCAGGGGAATGCCGGCAGGGCATATGTACTGACAGCAGCCGCACTCCACGCAGTCCAGAATTCCCCAGTCTTCCGCTTCTTTGATATGGTCATTTTTCGCATATTTCATAAGCCGAGTGGGCACAAGGTTCATGGGGCAGTGTCCAACACACCGGGCACACTGGATGCAGGTGTGCACAAAAAAAGGAGGATCGGTCTGCCAGGAGAGGATCCCAGAGGTTCCCTTTATGACGGGAACATCCGACGTCCACTGGGAAAGCCCCATCATGGGGCCGCCCATAACAAGGATATTCGCATCGTTTTCTTGTCCGCCGCAGAATTCCAGCACATCCTTGAACAGGGTCCCGATCCGGACTATCAAATTTTTGGGATTATTGACACCCGATCCGGATACGGTCAGGGCGCGCTCATAGAGAGGCCGTCCTGTTTTGACGGCGTCCCAGATGGCTTTGGCCGTCCCGACATTCTGGACCACAACTCCAACGTCAAAGGGAAGCCCGCCTTTAGGGACCTTCCTATCGAGAAGGGCAGAGATAAGATTTTTCTCAGCACCTTGTGGATATTTTGTTTTGAGAAGGACAATCTCTATTTGAGAATCCAAAGTCTTATCTTTAAAGAGGGCAAAAGCATCTTTCTTATTGTCTTCAATCCCGATAATAATCCGGTCGGCGCCTGTGGCGATTCGGACAAGTTCGGCTCCCTGAAGAACATGGTCGGCAAATTCTATCAAAAGTCTGTAATCGGCGTTGAGCAAGGGCTCACATTCACAGCCGTTAATAATGACGGTGTCGATCGGCTTGTCTTTAGGGGGAGACAGCTTAACGGCCGTTGGGAATCCTGCGCCTCCCAGTCCTACAATCCCAGCTTCCTTCACTTTTGTCCGGATAGCCTCCGGCTCCAGAGAGAGAGGATTTTCGGTTCCAGATATTCCGGGGTCGGGCCTGTCTTCGCCATTGTTGGCAATGGAGACGGCCAGAACGGGCTTTCCGAGCGGGTGGTTGTAGCCGTCAACAGCCAAGACTTTTCCCGAGACACTGGCATGTACATCCGCAGAAAAGAGTGCTGTGGCTTCTCCGATTTTTTGTCCAAGTAGGACCTCATCCCCTTTCTGCACAATGGCTTTTGCGGGGCTGCCAAAATGCTGATGGAGCGGGATGAAAACTTTTTCGGGAGGGGGCATGGATTCAAGAGGAGATCCGGCCGTTAGAGATTTTTGTTCCGGAGGATGGGTGCCTCGTGGAAACGTTTTTATCTTCATGTGAAAGCGAGTGTCTGTTTTTTTTTGTGATTCTCAAGTTTATTCATTCTGCCCTTGAGTGTCAACCCAAATGTAGTTGTGAGAGGAGCGGTCCCCGGCACGATGAATTAAAGGGACATCATACTTAATTATTGAATTAAAGCGATAATTAAGTATGATGTCCCTTTAATTCATTGTGCCATCCACCCCTTGCCTGTTTATCCTCGTGCACGGGGGGAATTGATTTTTAGTGTAGGATTGGGATAAATTAGGCACGACTTGAAATGTTTTAAGGAAATAAAATGGAGATAACTATCAAAGAAGTCAAAACCCGGAAGGATTTAAAAACATTTATCTATCTTCCGGAAAAGATTCATGCCGGCCACAAGAACTGGGTGCACCCCATCTACATGGATGAATGGAAATATTTTGATGCGAAAAAGAATAAAGCCTTTGCCTATTGTAAGACGGTTTTGCTCCTGGCCTACAAAAACGGAGAAGCCGCAGGCCGGGTCATGGGTATCATAAACGACCGCTACAACGAGTATAAGAACGAAAATACAGTCAGATTTGGCTATCTCGAGGCCCTGGAAGACGAGTCTGTTGTTAAGAATCTTCTCCAGGGAGTTGAGGAGTGGGGCCGAAAACAAGGAATGACGAAAATTGTAGGACCGTATGGTTTTACAGACCAGGACCCGGAAGGCTTTCTTATTGAGGGTTTTGAAAACCGCGCCACAATTGCCACATATTACAATTATGAGTGGATGCCCCGGCTGGTGGAGAAACAAGGGTATTCGAAAGATATCGATTATTTTGTCTACAGGATTGAAGTCCCGAAGGAAATACCGGAGTTTTACCGGAAAATTTACGAACGGGCCAAGAGAAAAGGCGACTACAACATTATTGAGTTTAAGAAAAAAAAGGAGTTTAAGCCTTGGATTAAACCCATCCTCCACCTCATGAACGAAACATACACTGCCAGCGATATCTATGGATATACTCCACTGGATGAGAAAGAGATGGAGGCTTTGGCCAAACGCTATATGCCCGTACTTGATCCCAGGTTTGTTAAGGCCGTGACTGTTTCCGGTGAGGTTGTTGCGTTTGTCATTGCCATGCCGGATTTTACAGAAGGCATCCAGAAGGCCCGTGGAAGGCTGTTGCCGTTTGGATTCATAAAAATCCTAAAGGCAGCCAAGAAGACGAAACAGCTTGATCTGCTTCTCGGCGCCATAAAGGAAAGTTACCGAGGTCGCGGCTTGGATGGCTTAATGGGACTGAAAATGATTCAGTCCGCACATGAAGCCGGGTTGGAAGTTATGGATACGCATCATGAAATGGAGTCCAACGTGAAAGTGCGGGCCGAAATGGTCAGGGTAGGAGGAAAGTTGTATAAACGCTTCCGCATCTTTCAAAAAAATCTTTAAGGCTTAGAAGTTAATTCATTAGGTTTTTTATCATTATCTTACGGCAGGTGACCTTGTTTCCCTTCTCCACGCTTCCTCCCGGGTGAACCTGTATCCCCACGGCGCCCTCCGTGGGAACCCGAGATTTTCCATCGACAAGAGAATCCTGGAAATCGACCACTTTTGTCCCGTTGATCCAGGCTTCGATGTGAGGGGGCTGGCCCTTGATCCGTGCACGGACGGCATTGAATTCTTCGGCCTTCCAGAGATCTTTTCCATTTGGAGTATGGACTAAAAATCCACCGCCGCCAGGGCTGTAGATGCCGCCAATCTCCCCTTCGGGCCTGTAATCGATGGTGACTTGATAGGACAATATTTCCGGCTGAATACGCAGAAAGAGACCCGAATCGATGGGATAATCCGCCTTGATCTCCATGTAGACTTCATAATGGCTGTAGAGTGTCTGTGTGATCAAAATCCCTCCTTCTCTGTTGGGCCCCTGCTCCCCTACAATGGCCCTGTCTTCAACGATCCACAATCCTCCCTCTCCCTGACCATCGGAGAGACTATGCCATCCCTCGAGTGACCGCCCATCGAAGAGAGGCGTAAATCCCTCGAGAGACATCCCGTCGAGAGCGATGTTTTCGTCTTCCTTTAAACAGGAGATTGAAAAGAGGGAGATCATGATGCAAAGGGCTAAAATGTGGTTTTTTTTCATTTTGTTCACCTTTATTCTTATATTCGGGCGACTCCAAGAAACACGGCATGAAGGCTGACGATGAGCACAATAAAAAGTTTTCTTGCGCTATCCGGAGACATGCGGAAAAAACGGTATTCTATCCATTGATCTTTACAGCTTTTGATGCAGTCTCCACAGAGAGTGCAGGTCTTTCCCGGAGTTCTGTTTTGAATGTCTTTCTCTGTCAGAGCGGCATACCTGCAGACGGGGCGGCATGCCCCGCATGCATTGCAGCTGGGATGGATTCTGATGCGAAAGGGGGAAAGGCGACCGAACCAGTTAGCCAGAAGCCCAATGGGACAGAAGGTGATGCAGTGAGTCATCACTCCGGATTTTCGCGACCAGAGGACAATCATTCCGATCCCAAAAAGGCCAAAAGCCAGTCCGAACCCTCCCGCTGCAACCGCCGAAACTCCGATCCAACGAAGGACAAGACTGACCGCCGCGACAAACAGAAGGATGCCGATCCGAACGGGGTGTCTCCACTTGGGCATAGCCAGCGGCTTATTTTTATGAACCGAGGCTGCGGCATCCCATGCACCGATGTAGCACAGATGGCTGCACCATGCCGGTCCTACCAGAAAAACAGTGGAGGCAAAGAGGATGGGCATAAAGAATCGCTCGGCGCGGAAAAGAGGCCCGGCAACAATCATGGCTGGAACGGGAATATGGAGCGTTCCCGTCATCAGAAACTGATCCACTCCTAATAGGCCTATCAGAAGCTGGGCGAAAAAAACAATGGAAAAGAGCATCCATATACTTAGCCGCCACCGGGGAGACTGCGTTGGAGAGAACATTTTTCCTGCTATAAATACTGCATACAGAGATAAAGCCAAGATTTCGAACCACCCCCATCCGGGGAAAAAACGTTCTGCCATAAGCATAGGCCGGGCAACCCTCAATTGGATAAAACTCAGGAGAGAGGCGGTCAGGACAAAGACAGCGGCTTTGAGAAGAATTGGTTTTGTGCCGGCCTCAGAAGACTGTTTTTTTCTAAGCATTGTTTTAAGTTTTGAATGAATAATCATTATAGATAATTGAATCTATATTTGCTAACCAGGATAATTGATAAAAATAGTGAAAAATTTTCATTTGACGCTTTTTCCCTTTATGGATAAGCTGTTACCAGGATGGGACTTAAAGCTATGTCATGAAGAACAAAATTAAAATCCTGGCGAGAATTCTTTTTGGAGGGCTTATTCTCTTCGGCCTTTTTTTTAAGATTGGCTTTGATAAAATTGTGGAGAGCCTGGCTCATTTGAACCTCTGGGCACTTCCTTTAGCCGTAGGATTTTTTGTGATCTTTTTAGGCCTGTCTTCTCTGGGGTCGTGGGTGCTTCTGCGGGCTTTTTCCCCATTGTCTTTCCGTGAATTTTTGCCCTGTTACTTCCCATCCTGGGCCATCGGATTATTCCTGCCGGGAAAACTCGGGGAAGTGTCCATCGTGTATTATTTGAAAAAGCGGGATATTGCAGTTGGTCAGGGGACGGCGTTTTTTGTCACGGGAAAAACGGTGACCGTTTTTGCCCTTGGGATGATTGCTTCAACAGGATTTTTCACTTTTTTTTCTTTTTGGGTGGCCGTTCAGTTATTTCTCCTTCTCGTGGCTGTTTTGGGTGGCTTTGTGTTTTTTCTCCTTTCTGCATTCGGCCAGAAAATAATCCGGAAGATTCTTCCTGAGAAAACCAGGGAGCGGTTTGCAGGATTTTTTTCTGCCTTTTCCTCGTACTTCCGGAAACACAGAGGATTACTGGTTGTAAGCTTGGGAATAAAACTTCTGGGATTTGGCTCTATAGCCCTGATGAATTACTTTATTTTTTCTGTCGGGCTGAACGTCCGGATTTTGGTGTTCAAAATTCTCCAGATCAGCACCATGGAAACATTTTCAGCCCTCATTCCAATCTCCGTAAACGGGTTGGGAATACGCCAGGCTATGGGGATTTATCTTTATGGCCTACTCGGAGTGAACGCTCCTATCGTGGCCAGTTCGCAAATTGTCGGATGGGTTTTGATCTATCTTTTTGGAGTGATTATTTTTATTTGGCCTCGGCCCAGTTTACTCCCCAGCCGAGATGGACCTTTAGAGGAACCTCGAGAGGACAGACCTTCTCCATCTTCTTCTTTACAAGATCTTCCATAGCTTCCTGTTCATCATCTGGGACTTCGAACACCAGTTCATCATGGACCTGAAGAATCATTTTACTCTTCAATGAACGCCGTCGAAGTTCCTTCCAGACATCGATCATGGCTTTTTTTATGAGGTCGGCGGCGGTCCCTTGAATAGGAGTGTTGAGTGCAATGCGGCGGCCGATCTGTTGAGTCATATGGTCGCCCTGCAAGAGCTCGGGGATTTGGCGTTTTCTACCGAAGAGGGTCTCGGAATAACCTCTCTTTTTGGCGTCTTCTACACTTTTTTCGAGAAAGTCGCGGACGTTCGGATATTTTTCAAAATACATATCGATGAACTGTTGGGCTTCGGCAGTTGTTGTCCCCAGCTCTTTTGCTATAGAAAAGGCCGAGGCACCGTAAATCATGCTGAAATTGATGATCTTGGCCCGCCGCCGCTGCTCGTCATCGAAAAGAGAGGACGCAGGACCAAATACACGATTGGCGGTTTCCAAGTGAATATCCTGGTCTTTAAGGAAAGTCTCGATAAGGGCTTTGTCTTTGGAAAGATGAGCCAGGACGCGAAGTTCAATCTGGGAATAGTCTGCGGAAAGGAAGAGATGGCCTTCTGCTGGGATAAAGGCCTGCCGGAACCGTGGGCCAAGCTCTCCCCGGATCGGGATATTTTGAAGATTGGGATCAGAGCTGGACAGGCGTCCTGTCGCCGCCACAGTCTGGTTGTAGGAGGTATGAATGCGGCCTGTTTCGGGATTGATGAGCAGGGGAAGAGCGTCGGCATATGTGGACTTGAGTTTGGCCAGCTGCCTATATTCCAGCGCATGTTTAGCCACAGGGAAGTTCCGGGAAAGTTCCTGCAAGATGCTGGAGCTTGTCGAATACCCTTTTGTGATTTTCGTTTTACGAGATGGGGGCAGCTTGAGTTTTTCGAAAAGGATATGAGCCAGCTGCTGCGGTGAATTGAGATTAAATTCTTCTCCGCTGACCGAAAATATTTTTATCTTGAGCCTCTCCAGGTCTTCATGGAGTTCCATGGAAAGTTTTTTTAAAGCGGAAGAATCGATTCTAATCCCCTGCATTTCCATGTCGGAAAGGATGGGAATAAGAGGCAGTTCGATCTGCCGGTAGAGAGATTCCAATTTTTGATCCTTCACACGAGGCCAGAGACAGTCGCTCAGATCGAGGGCTAAATCTGCGTCCTGGCAGGCATAGGGAGCGACCCTTTGGATATCGACGGCATTGAGTGTTTTTTCCTCCTTGCCCTTTCCTGCGATATCCTGAAAGGGAATGGTTTTGATCTGAAGATAGGACAGGGCGAGTCGGTTCAGATTGTGCTTTCCCCAATTCGGCTCCAGTAGATAGGAGAGGACCATTGTGTCTAAATCGATCCCTTCAACAGGGAGTCCTGCTCTCTTAAGCACGATGGCATCGTATTTGATGTTCTGGCCGATTTTTTTAATTTCTGGATCGGCAAGGATCTCGGAAAGGAGAGAAAAGGCCCGCTTCTTCGAGATTTGAGCGGGAGCATCAGGGTAGTCGTGACCGAGGGGAAGATAATACGCTTTGTGTTTTTCTATCGCAAATGACATCCCCACCAAGTTGGCCCGGGTGGGAAAAGGGCTGTCCGTTTCCGTGTCCAAGGCCATGCGTTTGGCCTTTTTTATTTTATCCACAAGCTCTTTGAGTTGAGTCTCTTCCCAAATGATGGCGTAGTCCTTGTCTTTTTGATCGGACTTCGTTAGGTACTCCGAAAGAAGAGAGTAAAATTCCATTTCCTGAAGAAGAGGGATCAGCGCTGCATAGTTAGGTTCCTTGAGGACGAAATCTTCCGGATCAAATGGTATGTCAAGATTTATTTCAATGGTCACCAGCCACCGGCTAAGCTGCAGTTGGGCCAGATTTTCTGTGATATTTTTCCTGAGGCCAATTTTTTCGACACGGCCGAGATTGTCCAGCAGTTCATCGATGGAGCCGAACTGGTTAATAAGCGCCTTTGACGTTTTTTCTCCAATTCCAGGGACTCCCGGGATATTGTCAGAAGCATCGCCCCAGAGGGCAAGGACATCAATAATTTTAGACGGAGGAACGCCAAACGTCTTTTCTACTCCGTCTTCATTGAGAAGCAGGTCTTTAGAGTTGTTGTAGACGGAGGTGTTTTTGTCAACGAGTTGGAGCAGATCTTTATCGGTCGTAACAATTATTGTATGGAGATTGTGTGAGGGAATGATGCGGGCGAGGCTGCCGAGAATGTCGTCGGCTTCGTATTTTTTTTTTTCGAGAATCGGAATGTTCAAGGCCTTCAATATTTTCTTCAACATGGGGAGCTGAATGACCAGATCATCGGGCATCGGTTTACGGTGGGCCTTGTATTCTTTAAATGCCAGGTGACGAATGGTCGGCCCTTTTGTATCAAAGACAACTCCCAGTGAATCAGGATTGTGTTGGTCCATAAACTTGTGCAGTGATGAGAGAAAGCCAAAAATAGCGTTGGTCGGAAATCCCTTTGAATTGGAGAGATTCTTGATCGCATAAAAAGAACGGTAGAGGAGAGAGTTTCCATCGATCAGAAGAATCGTTTTTTCAGCCATTTTTTTTCACGGATGAATTAAGCGTGGTCGAACCGCCCGTCTGTAATGGTTTTGATGGCGGCCTTATGCTCTTGTTCGAGGAGTTGATCGATACGTTCTTGGAGTCTGGGGCTGTTCAAGAGTTGTGAGTAGAAATATTTTCGAGGAGAAAGAGCTTTCCCGGATTTGTAGATGAGGGATTCGATACAATGAGAAGGGTTTCCAAGGTCCTGTGTTTGAACAATATAGGTGACGCCTTTGTGTTCGATTTTTGTGTTAAATCCTGCCATATTTTTTCCTGCTCGTTTTTTCCTATTATACGTCTCTTTCCAGCGATTTCAAGCGGAACTCTTAGGATGAAATGGATATCTGCATTATTGACAAACTAAGGTAAGATGGTATAATAAGTTAACTTTTTTCCAAAGAGCCTAAAATATGATTATAGAGATAGCTAGATTAAACGAAAAAGAGCTGAAAATCAGCAAAAATTTTGAATTTCTCAGCACGGATCTGTTGGACGAAAACGTGGTTTTCCGCAAACCGGTTCATGCGGATATCTCTATAAAAAGAATCCAGGATGAAATTTTTATCAAAGGGAGGATTACGACCCAGCTCAGCTTTATCTGCAGCCGGTGTCTTTCGCCCTATGAAATGCCAGTGGATTCCTTGTTCGATCTTGTCTATCTCCCCGAGGAGCTTGAAGAGCTGGGAGACCAGTTAGAGGAAGGGGACATGAGCAGGTTTTTCTATATAAACCCTGTCATAGATCTTCTCGATGTGGTACTGGAGCAGATCAACCTTACCTTTCCGGTCAAGCCGCTGTGTGAAAAAAACTGCCAGGGGCTTTGCCCTGTCTGCGGGAAGGTCGAGAAGGATGGGGACTGCCACTGTGTTACACAAGATTCTGATATTCTCCTGGATAAATTTAAAATATTTTTGAGAGATAAAAGATAAATGGCAAATCCAAAACGAAGACATTCTCATTCAAGAAAAAAGAAGAGACGCGCACATGATGCCCTAGAGGTTCCCCCCCTGTCCCTTTGTTCAAACTGTGGGAATCCGAAACTTCCCCACAGGGCCTGCCCGGACTGCGGTTTTTACAACGGTCGACAGGTGATCGAAGGCACTGAAGAGTGATATAGGAAGGGGATGATGAAGGTTGCAGTAGATGCGATGGGTGGTGACCATGGGCCCGGAGTTATTGTTGAAGGCGCCATCAGGGCTTCTCTGGAATACCAGGCTGAAGTCATTCTTGTAGGCGTTGAGGACCTGATTAAAAAAGAGCTTGACAAGCTTCCCTATTCCAAAGCAAACGTGACCATTATCAATGCCTCCGAATCCATTGATATGGAGGAGGGGCTCTTGTCTATCCGCAAAAAGAAAAAATCTTCCATTCGTATCGGAACTGAGTTGGTCAAATCCAAGGAAGCCGATGCCTTTGTCAGCACGGGAAATACGGCTGCCGTTGTGTACATATCAAAAAAAGTTTTAGGAGCCCTGCCGGGAGTGGAGAGGCCGGCTCTTTCCCTTCTGGTCCCCACGCTTAAAGGATTGACTCTTCTGACGGACGTCGGAGCCAATGTCAACTGCAAACCTCAACACCTGGTGCAGTTTGCTGTGATGGGGCATGTGTTTATGGAATCCGTTATGAAGCTGAAAAATCCCCGGGTTGCGCTCATGAGCGTTGGGGAGGAAGAGACGAAAGGAAACGATCTGACTAAGGAGGTCCACGAACGGCTGGTGGCCTCGTCTTTAAACTTTATCGGCAATATAGAGGGGAAGGACATTTATTCAGGCCAGGCTGATGTCATTGTCAGTGATGGGTTTACGGGAAACATTGCTCTCAAGGTGAGCGAAGGGGTGGTGGAAACCTTTTTCAATATGGCCCGGACCGAGATCATGAAAAACCTCTTTGCCAAAATCGGATTTGTTCTTATGAAAAGGAATGTCAAGAAGCTGTATAAAAAGATAGATTATACCGAGTATGGAGGAGCGCATCTTCTCGGCCTGAATGGTGTCTGTATCATCGGACACGGACGTTCCAATCCCATAGCAGTCAAGAATGCTGTTCGTATGGCCCGGGAGTTTGTCTTGCAAAGAGTGCAGGAAAAAATACAGATTGAGTTGGGCCGAGGTCTTCATCCCTCTTTGGGAGCGAAAGTATAACATGTCCTTGGAAAACAAGGTTGGAATTGTCACCGGAGCCTCTCAAGGGATTGGAGAATCATTGGCCCTTGAACTTGCCAGAGAGAAAGCCGAGGTCATTCTGATTGATGTCCAAAAAGATAAACTCGAAAAGGTCGTGGACAAAATAAAGAAGGCCGACGGGAAAGCGGCGGCCTACTGTGTGGATGTGTCTAACTTCGACATGGTAGGACAGACAGTTGAGACCATCCTTGAAAAATTCCAGAAGATCGATTTTATCGTTAACAATGCGGGAATCACACGGGATAACCTGATGATGAGAATGAAGGAGGACGAGTGGGATGCGGTGGTGGCCGTAAACCTGAAAGGAGTTTTTAACTTCTGCAAAGCGGTCATTCGACACATGATTTCCAATCGTTATGGGCGTATCGTAAATCTTTCTTCGGTCGTAGGATTGATGGGGAATGCAGGACAGGCCAACTATTCGGCCTCTAAGGCAGGAGTTGTTGGATTAACAAAATCCCTGGCCCGCGAGGTAGCGGCAAGGGGGATCACTGTCAACGCGATTGCTCCGGGCTATATTGCGACATCCATGACGGAAGTGCTTCCTGATTCCATTAAGAAGACGTTTGTCGATATCATCCCCATGAAAAGATTTGGAACGCCAGAGGAAGTGGCCCATTTGGTCAAATTTTTGGTCTCCGACGAGGCCGCATATATAACAGGTCAGGTCATAGGCATCAATGGTGGAATGCTTATGTGATCCGGATAAATATTAAAGAAAGATTTTCAACAGAGGAGAAAAAAAATGGAAAGAGATGAATTAATTAAGAAAATAAAGGCTATCGTGGCTGATAAGCTGAGCATCAGTGAAGACCAGATTACCGAAGAAGCCTCTTTCATCGATGATTTGGGTGCCGATTCACTGGATACGGTCGAGTTGGTCATGGCCCTTGAAGATGAATTCAATATGGACATTCCTGATGAAGCTGCTGAAAAACTCACCACTGTTGGTGGAGCTATGGATTACGTTTTAGAACACATGAAATAGAAGATCTTTTTAAATTGAACTATGGGACAGAATCCTTCAATTCGTAGAGTCGTAATCACCGGAATTGGGATGGTTTCCGCCTTGGGCGTCGGGACGGAGGAAACCTGGGCGTCTCTTCTTGAAGGAAAAAGCGGAATTGGATATATTTCAAGGTTCGACACTGCGGGATTTACAACGACAATTGCAGGAGAGGTCAAAGATTTCGATCCCCTCCAATTCATCGAGAGGAAAGAGGTTCGAAAGATGGACCCCTTTATCCAGTTTGGTGTGGTCGCGGCTCAAATTGCTGTCGATATGTCCGGAATCGATCCCGAGGTTCTCTCCGGAGAGCGAACGGGAGTCTGTGTGGGCTCGGGAATTGGCGGGATCGGGGCGATCGAAGAAAACCACAAGTTGCTTCTAGAAAAGGGCCCCACAAGAGTTTCTCCCTTCTTTTTAATCTCATCGATTATCAATGAAGCTGCCGGACAGATCTCCATCCGGTTCAGAGCCAAAGGACCCAATTCGGCCACTTGCACGGCGTGTTCGACTAGTTCTCACGCCGTGGGGGATGCCTTTCGGATGATTGCCAGAGGCGATGCGGACCGGATGATTGCCGGGGGCGCGGAAGCGCCGCTGACACCGCTGGGAATTGCTGGATTTTGTGCCATGAGAGCCCTGTCGACAAGGAATAATGAACCCCAAAAGGCGTCCCGGCCTTTCGACAAAGACAGAGACGGCTTTGTCATGTCAGAGGGCGCCGGAATCCTTCTTCTTGAGGAGTTGGAAACGGCGAAAAAACGAGGAGCCAAGATTTATGCTGAAATCACCGGCTACGGGATGAGCGGGGATGCCTATCATGTGTCTTCTCCGCAGCTGGATGGGGCCGGAGCCCAGTTGTCGATGAGAGAGGCGATCAAAGATGCCGGAATCCCTCCCGAGGCCGTTGATTATATCAATGCGCACGGCACGTCCACGTTCTATAATGATAAAATTGAAACTCTGGCGATCAAAAAAGTCTTTGGGGATCACGCAAACAAGATTGCCATCAGTTCCACAAAATCCATGACCGGGCATCTTCTTGGTGCTGCGGGAGGTATTGAGGCAGGGATTACGGCCTTAGTTCTATACAACCAGATCATGCCACCCACGATCAACTATGAGACCGCGGACCCTGAATGTGACCTGGATTATGTGCCTAATACAGCGCGGAAAGCGAGCATTAATTTTGGCCTGTCCAATTCCTTCGGTTTTGGGGGAACGAATGCTACTCTTCTCCTGAAACGCTATTTGCCTGAATAAAAACTCCTAACCCCCCCCTTCATCTCATGCAGAAGATGATGTATCCTCATTTTCATTCAATATTTGACCGGCATCGGTAAAAAAAATATAATATTTTTTCATACATATAAATAAGATTATTTATAAGGAGGTCTAATTGAATATTTTTGTATTTGTAAAAAGAGTTCCAGATACCGAATCCAAAATCAGAATAGACCATGCAGCCAACAGTATCATAGAAGAAGGATTGAGCTTTGTGATCAATCCTTATGATGAATATGCCGTCGAAGAGGCCCTTCGTCTCAAAGAAGCCGGGGAGACCACTGTGACCGTATTTTCCGTAGGCTCGGATGACAGCATCCCCATTTTGAAAAAGGCGTTGGCCATGGGTGCAGATGAGGCGGTGCTTTTAAAGGACGAGTTAAAAGAAACATACGATGGACTGCGGACAGCACGCATTCTTGTCCAGGTCCTCCGGACAAAATATTCTGATTATAATCTTCTTTTGTTCGGGAAGCAGTCCGTCGGGGCAGATAATTCCCAGATTCCATCAATGGTGGCGGAAGGGCTTGGACTCCCGCAGGTAAACGTGGTGACCAAACTGGAGATAGAGGGAAATACCGGAAGTGCTTACCGGGAGATAGAAGGCGCAGTAGAAAAAGTCGCATTTACACTTCCTGCCGTAATCAGCGCCCAAAAAGGATTGAATGAACCCCGCTATGAAACATTAAAGGGGATTATGGCGGCCAAAAGGAAGGAGATTCCCGTCGTTAAAGTGGAGGAATTGGGACTTGATGAGGATCAACTGGCTCCTATGCTCGAGCTTATCAAAATGGAGAGCCCTCCCCTGAGAGGAGACGGAGAGGTTATCGAAGAGGAACCGGATGTGGCGGCAAAAAAAATTGTCGAATTTTTGAGAGAAGAAGCAAAGGTTTTATAGGAGGAATCGATGTTTTTAGTTTACATAGAAATAAGGGACGGGAAAATCAAGAAATCTTCACTGGAGGTTCTTTCTGAAGCCAAGAGACGGGCCGATGAGATGAACCTGGCTGTTGCTGCGGCTATCTTGGGGCACAATGTTGAAGATTTCTCTTCAGAAGTATTCCGCTATGGGGCCTCAAAGGTGTTTGTTCTGGAGAATACGCTGCTAAGCCACTATTCTCCCTCAGGCTTTGCCTTGGCCCTCAAAGTTTTAATAGATGAACTCAAACCTGCCGCAGTCCTCTTCTCGGCCACGGCGATGGGCAAGGATCTGGCGCCTCGATTGGCGGCAAGCCTTGGTGTGAGCCTGGCAACGGATTGTATCCGGCTGACGGTCAACAGCGGGAAACTGGAAGTCGTCCGGCCGATCTACGCAGGCAGGGTCTTGGCAACGTTCTCTTTTAAATCTTCTCCCGTGATGGCCTCACTTCGGCCCAATGTGTTTCCCCTGATTGAGCCCCTTGATACTCGGGGGGAATTGGTCAAGAAAGACGTGGCTTTGGCGGAAGAGAAGGTGATGGATCAGGTTGTCGAACGACTCAAGACGGAAGGTACGGCCCTGGATGTGACCGAGGCGGAAATTGTGGTTTCGGGTGGACGCGGGATGAAGGGCCCGGAAAATTTTGATTTACTGCGGGAGCTCACTTCCATCCTTCCTCACGCAGCAGTCGGGGCATCTCGTTCGGCCGTTGATGCCGGTTGGATCGACCACCAGCATCAGGTCGGACAGACAGGGAAAACCGTGTCACCAAACATCTATTTTGCTTTTGGTATTTCGGGAGCCATCCAGCACATCGCAGGGATGTCCTCGTCGAAGGTCATAGTGGCCGTCAACAAGGATCCTGAGGCCCCGATTTTCAGAGTGGCCGACTTCGGTGTGATTGGTGATCTCTTCCAGATCCTCCCGCTGCTTAAAGACGAACTCAAAAAACTCCTTTCTGAATGACTAGAGAAGATGTTGGAGAAATCCGTAGTTCCTCCGTGTTAATTTGAGAGTCGGACGGAACCCTTACGAGGTATGTCTCCATTCCTCGCTAAAGCTTCCGGGCGGAGACACACTTCTCGACGTCCATCCGACTCAACGGCAGGTGTTACGAAAGGTATGCATCCTTCTCAAGCCGATCTATCTTGATAGAGATGAAGGGAGGGCGAAGCGGTGTATCTCTGCGCGCAACGACGGAGGAGTGAGGACGGAGGTGCGCCGCGGAAGGGGTCCCGCCTTCATCTCCAGCAGAAGATAACAAAGCGTGATTTCTAATCACTTTACAGAACTCTGCTCCTATAGTGAAAACAGAGAGGCCTTCTTGAGGAAAGATTACTTGAAGATATCTTCACCGGGATCGATGATATTGAATTCGGGTTGGATCAATTCCAGCCGCATCTGATTCTGCTCTGACCGGGTTTCCCCCACACTCGTTATATAGATGGCAGGCAAATCGACCACGGGGCATTTTGTTTCACATATACCGCATCCCGTGCAGCTGTCCACTTCAATTTGTGGGGCCAGTGGGGTTTTGATCACCCCGTCGGGGAGGGGGACTTCGATTTTGATGAACTTGATGGCTTTAGGGGAGACGGGACAGTGTTCCTCACAGACAATGCAGGAGTCCCCGTATATCCAGGGAATACAGCGGTTCTTATCGATCCAGGCTGTTCCGATACAGATCTGATTTTTTGCGGCGATTGACAGGGCTTTGATGGCTCCGGTCGGACAGACCTGGGTGCAGAGAGAGCAGTAGTGTTCACAGTACCCGATCTTGGGAACGAGCATGGGTGTCCAGAGCCCTTCCGGTCCGGCTTCTGTCCAAGCCGGCTGCAGGGCGTTGGTTGGGCAGACCTTCATGCATTCACCACATCGGACACATTTCTGAAGGAATTGGGCTTCAGGAAGGGCTCCGGGAGGCCGTATCAATTTTTCCGAAGCCCGGATTTTCGCCGGAGAAATCCGAAAAAAGGGCACGGCGACGATGCTCATTAAAGAGGTCAGAATAACTTTCCGGCGGGAGAGATCGACAGCATCGATGCTCTCGGATTTGGCTTTAACGGGAAAAGTGATGGCGTTGGTCGGACAGATTGCGCTGCAGGTGAAGCAGTAATCGCACTCCGAACTCTTCCAATCTTCATTGGGCCAGGGATTGGCCAAAGTTTGACAGTGTATGGTACACAGGTTGCATTTGATGCATTTTTTTTCTGACACTTTAAGCTTGAGGAGATTAAATCGGCTGGCCAGACCGAGAAAAGCACCAAGTGGACAGAGATACCGGCACCAGAATCTTTCCCTGTGCATATTCAACAGCACCAGGCCGATGAAGATAGCGGCGATTAAAGCTCCCTGGATGAAAATGGCATTAATTGCCAGGGTTTCAAAAAATTGAACGAGCCCGTCCCCGATTGAGGAGAGATTGATTTTGTACAAAACCCCAATCAGATTTTCAATGGTAAAATCGATGGCAGGAAGGAATCCTAAGATAAAAGACCGGTAGAGAAGAGAGAAGGGATCAAAAATTCCGACCAAATCCAGGGTAAAGAAAGTGCTGACCAGAAGGAAGATAAGAAGATAATATTTCCAGGCAAGGCGCTTGTCTTTGACTGTCTTAAGTCTCTCAGGGCGGAGCAGTTTTGTCTTTTTGAAAATCCAGGAAAAAAACTGATGCAGAGATCCTAAAGGACAGACCCAGCCACACACGACCCGCCCAAGCACAACGGTGACTATAAGAGTGATGGCGGCATACACAAAAGCAAGGAAGATGGCGCGGGAGGCGATAAAGGTGGCGACTGCCAGCAGGGGATCGAAGTGAAAAAATATTTCCACCCGGCCGATGTAGTCCTGTCCGAGAAATCGGGTTTGCATAAGGAGAAAAAAGAACAAGCAGAAAAAACCTATCTGGGTGATAATTCTAAGAGTCTGGATGAGCTTGTATTTTTTAGACCGTTCTTTTTTCAACGTTTAGTTTCTCCAGGTCAATTTCTCCCATCCCTCTTTCCTTGGACAGCTGGAGGTAGGGAAGTTCTTCTGGTTTGATGTCGAAAAAGGTTGCCCCCATAGCGTCAACGGCGACATAGTCCACACCGGCCACTATGGTTTTAAAAACTTTAACATCGGAAAGCCTGCCGCCCTGTGGTCCGTTTCGGATCAGCAGGCGGTAGGCATCGAGCACGGTCAAAGTGGGTTTGAAGAATCGGGCGAGATCGACCATGGCATAGTCCAGGTTTTGATGGAGTTGACTGCGGTTGCCTCCCAGGGCTCCGAGCCAGTTTTTCATGCCCAGCGTGATCCTTGAAAGGCTGTGAGTTTTAGCTGCGGGGACATTGATGATCTTGTCCACTTCGGTGAAGTCGGTGTAGATATCCCATTCTTTAAACCATTCTCCATTGAGGGCCAGTTTTTTCAGCTTGAACTTGTTGGGGAACGGTGTTTTGGCACCGGCAGCCTTGGCCGCCTTGGCAATTCCTGAACGTACGTATGTCCTCTGAGCAGGATTGCAGGGATTGTCCATGACCGTGACCTGTTTAGCTCCCGCATCAAAGCAGAGTTCGACGAGAGTTTTTACAACTTCGGGATTGGTGCAGGCTCCCTGTTCCGGAGTCCTATCCCAGCCAATGTTGGGTTTGACCATCACTTTGTCTCCCTTTGAGACAAAACGTTTCATTCCACCCAGCGCGGAAACAGCCTCTTGGGTGATGAGAGCAGGCGAGTCTCCCATAATAACAGCCAGATCAGGTGAGCTCGATCCCTGCGCATATATTTGGGGATTCAGATTGAGGACCAGGCCTCCGATGGCAAGATCTTTGATGAATTCTCTTCTCTTCATGGCCGATCATCCTTTTCCTAGCGATTCTATATATTGAAGGATTCCTTCGTAGATTCCTTGGGCGACCGCTTGACGGTATTGGGTGGTGTTGAGCCGTTCTTCTTCGAGTGGATTGCTGAGATGGGAAATTTCCACAAGAACGGACGGCATTTCTCCTCCCTTCAGAACCCAGAACGGGCCCCCTTTGACGCCTAAGTTCTTGACCTCTTTGTATTTTAAGGCAAGCCGTGTGACCAGGTTTTTTTGTAGGCGGTTGGCGAGATCTCTCGATTCCAAGAGTTTGCTGGTCCGGATGATTTCTTCCAGGATTTCTCCTAGTTGGCTGATGTTTTTGGTGACGGTGGCATTTTCCCGGGCGGCGACTTCGAGCACATCCGGATCCCGGCTGAAATTGAGGTAGTAGGTTTCGACTCCGGCGCGTTTCCTGTTCGGGTAGGAGTTGGCATGTACGGAGATGAAAATATCAGCCTTTTTCTGGTTGGCGATCTTAACCCTGTATTCCAGGGGAACGAAGATGTCTGTCTCCCTTGTGAGGATAATTTCGAGTCCCTTGTTCTGGAGTAGGAGTTTCTTCAGGCGAATGCAGATATCCAGGACTATATCCTTTTCATAGGTGCCCTTTTTTCCGATGCACCCCGGATCTTTTCCTCCGTGTCCTGGATCGATGACAATCCTCTGGATCCCCAATCCGAGCTGTCGGACCATGCTGTATCCGGAGGAGGTGGGTTTGGGGGTCTTGCTGACTTTTGAAGCAGGGGGAGTCGAAGAGGCCTCTTTTGGGTAAATGTCCAAGACAATCCGGAAGGGATCAAGGAGAGGAAACACATCGTAGCGTTTGACCGAATTGATGTCCACATCCACGACGACCCTAACGGTTGAATTGGTACTCTGGGCAATCCGGATTTGGTGGATGTAGGCATTGTTGACCGTAATGGTTCTGTCTTTGAGAATGGGATTGAGCTTGGTTTGATAGATATCGACATAGACCCGGCCGGGCGAGGTCAACTGATTGGAGCTGAACTCTCTGATCTTTCCGATGTCTAGGACAATCCGTGTAAAAGAGGGATGGATATGATAGCGAAGATTGGCGATTTCAACACGGGTGTCACCCTGCGAAAAGAGAAGGACAAGAGAGAAACAGAAGAAGAAAAGCAGCGGTCCGAATAGGAGAGAGAAAATCTTAGGTTTCTGCATTCTTGTCACATGCGGTTTAGGCGCCATATTTTTTAAGCTTCTCCGCATGGGCCATTAAAAGGGGCATGGTGTTGAGGGCTGAAAAACGGCCCAGGTATCCGGAAGCGCACTGTATTTCAGAGAAAGTCTCCACCTGGTCCTGCTGAGCCGTGCGTGAATGAAGCAGAAAGGGATTAGGATGCCAGGAATGGGATTTGAGCAGACAGGGCGTGGAATGGTCTGATGTGACGGCGAGGACATCGGGATGAAGGGCCAGAAGTCGGGGAATGTATGTATCGATTTCTGAAATAGCCTTTATCTTCTCTTCATAACATCCATCTTCTCCGGCAGCATCCGGCTTTTTGACGTGCAGATAGAAGAAGTTATAGTCTTCATAGATTTTTTCGGCCGTCGTAAAGACGTCTTCGATTGTTGGCCCAACTTCAGCAATCTCCATACCGACTAGCTTGGCGAGACCCCTGTACATGGGGTAGTGCGCCACGGCGACCGGTTTCAGATGGAACAGGTTGTCCATGGCCGGGAGTGAGGGGAGCTTAGAAAAACCGCGCAGAAGAACGGTATTGGCCTTTGGGGAATCCTTTAAGAGGAGAGTTGTTTTCTCCATAAAGACATTCACGATCTTTGCGGCCCGTTCGGCCTCCTCTTTTTTGGCTTCGGGGGATATCGGGGCCGTGTTATTTTTTTGAGGGTCGGCATCATAAAGAGAGTCCGAGAGCCCTTCCCCTCTAAATCTGACGACAAACCGGTGTTCTTTTCCGGGGAAAAGAGAGATATCTGTCTCTTCGACGGTTCCTAATTCCCTGTTGATTTTTTCACAGATACGGGCGTTTTCACTGGAAGGAATCCTTCCGGCCCTGCGGTCCGAGATAAGACCGTTTGTGAGTGTGGCAAAATTTCCCCGGGCAACAAGGTCATTTTCTCCCACGTCCACTCCTATGCCCATGGCTTCAAGGATGCCCCGGCCGAGGATGTATTTCGTGGGATCGTATCCAAATAGAGAGAGGTGAGCGGGACCGCTTCCTGGAGTGATCCCCATAAAAACAGGATCTGTCAGCCCGCATACACTTCGGGCCGCCAAGGCATCGAGATGGGGAGTTTTTGCGGCTTGGAGGGCGGTTTTTCCATTTATGGGCAGGCCTCCCAGGCCGTCCAAAACCAGCAGCACGATTTTAGAAGGAGTGTCGTAGCTCAATTCTGACGTGATTTTTTGCCTGTCCATCAGATAGACACTATAAGAAATATGCCTTCCCAAGTCAATTGGAGAGAAAACAGGCGAAAGTCTTTCCATTTCCCTTATTTCTTTTAGAGTCGGACGGAACCCTTACGAGGTATGTCTCCATTCCTCGCTGAAGCTCCGGGCGGAGACACACTTCTCGACGTCCATCCGACTCTGCTGCAGGTGTTACGAAAGGTATGCATCCCTATATCAGATTTATCTTGAAGGAGATGAAGGAAGGGCGAAGCGGTGTATCTCTGCGCGCAGCGATCAGAGCGAGGACGGAGGTGCGCCGCGGAGGGGTCCCGCCTTCATCTCAAGAAGAAGACAAGGTTTGATTTCTAATAATCTAGCTAGTTCATGGAAAACTAGTTCTCTAAATCACGAAAATGAGGATGTTTTGACGTTTTTTCTAGCGTGAGGAAATATTTTCTGATAAAATCTATACATGGATAAGGTTTTAGTCCTCGATTTTGGCTCACAGTACACTCAACTCATTGCCCGCAAGGTTAGAGAACTCGGAATTTTCTCTGAAATCGTTCCTTTTAATATTTCCCTTTCCCGGATAAAAAAAGAAAATCCTGGGGCCATTATCTTGTCCGGGGGCCCCAGCAGTGTGTACTCGGAAAAAGCGCCTCTGATCCCGGAAGGAATATTTTTTCTCGGAATTCCAGTGCTTGGCATCTGCTACGGCCTGCAGCTCATGGCCCACGTATTGGGCGGGAAGGTTGCGTCTTCGACAAAAAGAGAATACGGATTTGCATCCCTGACTGTTAAAGACCGAAAGGGGCTTCTTGCCGGAATAAGGGAGAGCAGCCAGGTCTGGATGAGTCATGGGGATAAAATCAACAGGATTCCAGAGGGATTTGTCGTCACAGGATTGACGTCCAATTCGAAAGCCGCGGTGATCGAAAACAGGAAAAAAAGAATTTTCGGCGTTCAGTTTCATCCTGAAGTTGTTCACACCAAACAGGGAAAAAAGATCCTGTCCAATTTCATTTTTTCTCAAGCCGGTTTAAAACCAGATTGGACGATGGGGTCTTTCGTCCAAAGGGAAGCCGATATCATCCGCGAACAGGTCAAGAATGGAAAGATTATCTGCGGCCTGAGTGGTGGAGTGGATTCTTTGGTCACCTCCCTCATCGTCCATAAGGCTGTCGGAGACAATCTCACGTGTATTTTTGTCGACAATGGGCTGCTTCGGAAGGGACAGCACCAGGACCTTATGGACAAATTCCGGGAAAAGTTCTCCCTAAATGTAATCGGAGTGGACGCCACCGAGGACTTCCTCAAAAGGCTTGAGAGAATCATCTCCCCTGAGAGAAAAAGAAAAATCATTGGTGAAGTCTTCATCCGGATCTTTGAAAGGGAAGCGGCCAAGATTGGGAATGTCCAATTTCTGGCCCAAGGCACGATTTATCCGGATGTTATCGAAAGCAGTCCTGTCAAAGGCCCTTCATCCAGAATTAAATCTCACCATAATGTCGCGGGTCTTCCCAAAGGATTGAAATTCAAGCTCATCGAGCCCCTCCGAGAACTTTTTAAGGATGAAGTACGGGCCCTGGGAGAAGAACTGGGCGTAGACAGGGACTTTATCCATCAGCATCCTTTTCCCGGCCCGGGGCTGGCCGTCAGGATTGTGGGGGAAGTTACACGAGAGAGACTGAGAATTCTACGGGAAGCGGACAGTGTTCTTCTTGATGAGATTATACGATCTGGCCTGTACAAGCAGTTGTGGCAGGCGTTTACCGTCCTGCTCCCTGTCCGGTCTGTAGGAGTCATGGGTGACCTCAGGACGTACCAGAGAGTTGTTGTCATCAGGCTTGTTCAGAGTGTGGACGGGATGACGGCCAACTGGTATCCGGCGGAACCTTCTCTCCTGACCAAGATCTCCAACCGTATCGTCAACGAAGTCAATGGTGTAAACCGGGTGGTGTACGACATCACATCCAAGCCTCCCGGAACCATTGAGTGGGAATGATCATGGGCGCTTCGTTTATCCATCTACACAACCATTCCGAATTCAGCATCCTGGACGGGGCATGGAAGACAAAGGCTATGGTGGATGCCGCATACGAATTCAACATGCCGGCCGTAGCTCTGACCGATCACGGAAACATTTTTGGCGCCGTCAGTTTTTTCCGGGAAGCAAAGGAGAGGAAAGTTAAGCCTATCCTAGGCTGTGAGGTTTATGTTGCGCCAAAGAGCCGGTTTGATAAAAGTCCGGAGGTCCGGGGCCCGAAGCACTTTCATCTCGTTCTCCTCGTCAAGGACGACAAAGGCTACAGAAATCTTTGTCAGCTCATCACAGACAGCTACCGGGAGGGATTCTACTATAGGCCAAGAGTCGACAAAGAACTCTTAGCCAGGCACGGGGAGGGCTTTATTGCCCTTTCAGGGTGTCTCAATGGAGAAATCAGTCATTATCTGAGATTGGGACTTGAGGACAAAGCAGAGGAAGCTGCGCTTGAATATGCTTCCTTTTTTCAAGAGGGGGATTTTTATATAGAAATTCAGGACCATGACTTGGAACTCCAGAAAAAGATCAATCCCCTTCTCATCCGTCTGGCCCGGAAGCTCAATCTTCCTCTGATCGCGACAAATGATGTTCATTACCGCCAAAAAGAGGACTGGGAAAGCCATGATATTCTTCTCTGTGTCCAGACAAACAAGAAAGTGACAGATCAGGAGCGAATCAGATTCGATTCGCATGAGTTCTACTTCAAATCCGGGGATGAGATGATGGAGCTGTTTGCAGATGTTCCTGATGCCGTCGACAATTCCACCAAAATTGCCTCCCAGTGCAATTTTGAATTTCACTCAAGTACAGGCTCCGGGTATTCCCTGCCCCAGTTTACGCCTCCCAAAGGGATTGATTTGGATGAGTATTTTGAGCGCATAGCCAGGGAGGGATTTGAAAAGCGGATGCAGGCAATTGTGGAGTCCCGGGATAAGGCAGAACTTCCAGACCGGGAAGTGTATACAAAGCGTTTTGATCGGGAAGTCCGGCTGGTAAAACAGATGGGATTTGAGGGCTACTTCATGATCGTCTGGGATCTCATCCGGGAAGCCAAAATAAAGGATATTCCTGTAGGTCCGGGAAGAGGGTCTGCAGCAGGAAGCCTCCTTGCTTACAGCCTGGGTATAACGGATATAGATCCCATAGAGTACGGTCTCATCTTCGAGCGGTTCCTCAATCCGGAGCGGATCAGTTTGCCCGACATCGATATCGACTTTTGTGCTCGACGGCGGGATGAAATCCTTTCCTATGTAAAGAATAAATACGGCCGGGATAACGTCTGTCAAATTATCACATTTGGAACCATGGCGGCGCGTGGAGCCGTCCGGGATGTGGGCCGCGCACTGGAAGTCCCTCTGCCGGAGGTGGACAAGATTGCCAAAATGATTCCTCCTGTGGGCCCTGATGCATCGATCGAGCGGGCCCTGAAAACTATCAAACCCCTGAAAGAGCTGAGAGATCAAAACGTAAAAATCGCCAATCTTTTGGCCAATGCAGTAAAGCTGGAAGGACAGGTCCGCCATCCCTCCATTCATGCCGCCGGAATCGTCATCACGCCGACCCCAATTGTGGAGTTCATGCCCATCTACCAGTCAACCAAAGGTGAAATCACAACACAGTTTCCCATGGGAGACATCGAAGCTATCGGTCTTCTCAAAATGGATTTGCTGGGCTTGCGCAACCTGACCGTCATAAAAGATACGGTTGAGATCATCAAAAAGAAAACCGGCGAAACGCTTTGCCTCGATGAAATCCCTCTGGATGACGAAAAAACGTTTTCCCTTTTCCAGACCGGAAATACGGACGGGGTCTTCCAGTTTGAAAGTCCGGGGATGAAGGATCTTTTAAGGAAATATATTCCGGAAAATTTTCGGGACCTGATCGCTATGAATGCGCTTTACCGTCCGGGCCCTTTAAAAAGCGGGATGACCGATGAATTTGTAAAATGCAAACACCACCCGGATCGCATCAAATATGAATCGCCGGAACTCGAACCTATTCTCAAAGAAACAAAAGGCGTTATCGTCTATCAGGAACAGGTGATGCAGATTGCAACAAATCTTGCAGGATTTTCAATGGCCGAGGCCGATATTCTGCGCAAGGCGATGGGGAAGAAAAAAACATCGGTCATGAAGGCCCAGAAGCAGCGGTTTATTCATGGGGCCAAAGAGAAAGGCGTGAGTCATTCCAAAGCCACCAAAATTTTCGAACAAATCAATTACTTTGCAGGATATGGTTTCAATAAATCTCACAGCGCAGCCTATGCCTGTTTGGCCTACAGGACGGCCTATCTGAAAGCGCACTATCCTGTGTATTTTTTAGCCTCCCTCCTGACATCAGAAGCGGAGAGAGGCGCGACCTCTCAGTTGGTCAAGTATATCAATGAGTGCAAAGAGATGGGGATCGAACTTCTACCGCTTGACATCAATGCCAGTGATTTCAACTTCACCGAGTCCGAGGGCAACATCCGGTTCGGACTTTCGGCAGTGAAGAATGTGGGGGAAGGAGCTATTCAGGCCATTCTTAAATCCAGAAAGAAGAGGGGTATGTTTTCTTCTCCCTTTGATCTATTTGAAGATGTGGATTCCAAGGCGGTGAACCGCAAGGTGATCGAAAGTCTGATCAAGTCCGGATCTCTGGATTCTCTGGGATGGAAAAGATCGCAGCTCTTCCATCTTGTGGACAGGATGATCGGCTATGCCCATGAACTGCAAAAAATGAAGGCCTCGAAGCAGTCCTCTCTCTTTAGCCAGGGGCAGGACGATCCTCCGGAGGTTTCCGCAGAGATTAGAGGGATGAGAGAGTGGGATGAACCTCTGCTGCTGTCCTATGAAAAAGATGCTCTGGGTTTTTACGTCACCGGTCACCCTCTGGCACAGTTTGGGAAAAGTTTGAAACGCTTGACTTCTCATTTCATAGGAGAGGTGGATGAGAACAATGATTTTAACAGCGAGATTCGGCTGGCAGGCATCATCGCCTCCATCAAGCCGCTCAAGACAAAAAAAGACGAGCGTATGGCAACGTTTATGCTCGAGGATCTGACCGGGCGGATCGAGGTGGTTGTCTTTCCGGATAATTTCCAGAAATTCTATGAACATCTTCGGGAAGATCTTATGGTCCTGGTAAAAGGTAAGTTTTTGGGTGAGGGGGAAGGACGGAGGATTCATCTCTCGCGGATCACCCCACTGATCGAGGCCTTTGAAAAACTTGCGAGAAGAGTTGTCCTGAAGATATTTCTTCCGGGATTAGAGGAGACTATCTTTGAAGAACTCAAAACTATCTTGGAAAAACACCAGGGAAAATGTCCTATTTTGTTTGATCTTCAGACCCCGCATTCCTACCGGATGGTGGTGCAGTCCATCGAAGCCCAGAGTGTCAAGCCTTCCGAGGAGTTTACCAGGAACGTCGAAGCCCTTTTAGGAGAAGACTCTGTTTTGATTGAGTACTAATCCCTGGATTATTCACGATCCGAGGTTGCTACAAATGCGAGGCTACGGCCAATGAAGCTGTGGTTTTCCACCGCGAATTGGTTGTAACGAAGCAGATGTGGTAAGATCGGTTCGCCCTCTTGGGGTAAAAAATGACGACATTTAATAGATATAATCTGACAAACAAAGTAATGTTCTCGGATATTGTTAAATACAATGCTATCAAGTCGAAATTGTTTAAGTTAAATGAAGGTGTTGGTAGTTTTTATGAATAATTCAGGCTTAACATGATTAAAGTGATACTTGCAGACTGCACCCCTTCAGTTATTATGGCTGTCCGGGCGGCATTTCCTGAGACAGAATTCGAAATTTCCTTTTTTTCAGATGGCCAAGAGATGCTCACGGAGTTGGAGACCTTTCAGCCCGATGTTATTCTTTTGAACCTGTTTCTTGATTCCAAGGATGGATATGATGTCTGTCGTTTTCTCAACCACCAGGAGCGATTCAAGACTGTTCCGACTTTTCTCCTCAAGGGGGCATTTGAGAGTGTCGATGAGGAGAGGATAGACGGGCTGGAATACCGGGAACTCATAGAGGAACCGTTCGATTCAATAAGCCTGGTCCGAAAAGTCCGAGATGCGGCAGGAAGCGATTTTGATCCTCAAACGCTTCCGGAGGAACCGGTGCCGGCTGAGGATCGTTCAGGCGGTGCGGAATTGGAGGACAAGATAAAAAGCCTGATTGCTGAACACCTGAAAGCATACGTTCTCGAGGGCATAAAGAAGGACGAATAGCCATTCAATAGGGAGAACATGGGGAATGAAAATCGGAGATCAAATCCATTATCTACAGAGATGCACATCAACAAACGATGTCGTCAAAGACATGGCCGTTAAAGGAGCGCCCGAAGGGACTGTCGTCATCGCGGAGGAGCAGACTCTGGGTAAGGGGAGATCTCGGCGCTTGTGGCATTCTCCCTGTGGAAAAGGCCTCTATCTCTCTGTCCTTCTCCACCCTCTACAGCCTGAAATATCCCTCCTTACGCTGACTGTGGGACTGGCTGTAGCCGAGGCCCTATGGAATGTTTGGGGAGTGAGAGTTTGTCTCAAATGGCCCAACGATCTTCTCTGGGAGGGAAAAAAACTAGGCGGGATCCTCAGCGAGAGCAGTTTTATTGGAAACCAGCTCAACCATGTTGTTGTCGGCATCGGCATAAATATAAACCAAAGTGAAGAGGACTTCCCGGAAAGCATCAGGGAGACCGCTATCTCTTTAAAGCAGATAAAGCACAAAGATCTCAACAGAGAGTTGTTTCTCCTAAACTTATGGAAAACGCTCGAAATCTGGTATGATTTTTTTATGCAAAAAAAGACGGACTTTATTATATCATCCTTCATGGAGTCTTCGTGTTATTCCCCCGGCCAGAAGCTCGTGGCTCTTACTGTTAAAGGACCGGTGTCGGGATATTTTAGGGGAATTGACAGACAGGGGGGAGTCATCCTGGAGACCCGGGAAGGAATAAACACATACGTTTCTGTGGACATAAAATCACTTCGAGAGGCAAAGGAGAATTGATATGCTTCTAGCCCTAGATCTTGGGAACACAAATATTGTCATTGGCGTTTTCCAGGGAGAAACCCTTACTCAACACTGGAACATCCAATCTGGGAGAGATAAAACATGTGATGAGTATGCGGTGACTCTGCTTCAGCTGTTTGCCTTGTCTGGAGTGGCTGTCGAAGAGATCCGCGATGTGATCATCTCCAGCGTTGTCCCGCCCCTGACTCCTGTTTTCCAGGAGCTGAGCCAGAATCAATTCAACATCAAACCCTTAGTTGTGGGACCGGGATTAAAAACAGGAATGCCCATTCTGTATGAAAACCCGCTTGAAGTCGGGGCAGACAGAATTGTCTCTTCCGTGGCGGCGTTCTCAAAATACGGAGGGCCTGCGATTGTAGTTGATTTTGGGACAGCCACGACATTTGATGCCATCTCCGCGGAAGGAGAATACCTTGGAGGTGCCATTGCTCCGGGAATTCAGATTGCCGCCGAAGCCCTGTCTATGAAAACAGCCAAACTACCTCGGATTGAAATCAAAATTCCAAAAAAAGCCATTGGACGGACGACGGTATCCAGCATGCAAAGTGGTCTTTATTTTGGTTACATCGGCTTGGTGACCAACATTATAAACAAATTTAAGAATGAGCTGGGGAGTCAGGCCAAAGTTATTGCGACGGGAGGGTTTGCCTCCCTTATATTTGAAAAAATAGATCAGATCGATATCTATGAACGCCATCTCGTTCTGGAGGGACTCCGCATCATTCACGAAAGAAACACTTCTTGAGGGATTTTCCGGGAAAATAATGGACGACCAGAGCTTTTACTTCCAAACGATAGCACGAAAATATTTTGATCTCAGGGGGGCGCCATTTTTCCTGTCCTCCAACGAACTGTCTCTTGTAGAAAAATGGGAAGCCGCCGGGATTCCCCTCCGCATTGTGCTCGAAGGCATCAATGCGTCTTTTTCGAACCGGAGTCAAAAGCATGGAGGGGCAGGCCCGAGGAGAAGGATCAGGTCGCTGTCTTACTGCGAGCGCAATGTGAAAGAAGCCTTTTCTCTGTATAAGGAAAGAACGGTTGGCCGGAAGAGTACTCCGGCTGTAAAGAAAGATAAAAAGAAGGAAATTTGTGCGGCAGTGGCCCAATTTTTAGAAGAAGTTCCCCTGCAGGTCAAGTGGCTTGAGGCGCCATATGGACGAGTGAAGGAGATTTTACCGGACTGCTCGGAAGAAGATCTCGAGAGGGCCGAGGAAGACATCGAAGGACTTCTGGTTTCCCTCTCTTCTTCTGAAGATAAAGAGGAGGCCAAAAAGGAAGCAGTGGACGCTTTTCCGGATACTGGGCGTGAAGAGTTTCAGAGAATATTTCATGTTATCTTGATTAAGCTCATGCGGGGCAAGTACAAAATCCCCCATGTGGTTCCCTTTTTGTACTGAGCGGGCCAATGATCTCTCGGATTATTTCCCTCTTGAAAAAAAACAAACAGGGAATGAGCTATGTGAAATTAGCGAGTAAACTTTATCTCTCTCCCAAAGAAAAAAAGATCCTGACAAAGGATCTCCAAAAACTTCAGGATCAGGGAGTGATCCTTCTTCTTAAAAAAAGATATTTTTTCCGTCAGAGATCAAATATTATTCGGGGAACATTTGTCACGAGTCAGCGTGGATTCGGATTTATCCGACCTGATGAGGAGGGCTTGGATGACATCTATATTCATGCCCGGCAAATCGGAGGGGCCATTTTGGGGGATGTTGTTGAGGTGTCCGTTGTGGAGTTTGGGCGGAAAGGAAAACCCGAAGGAAGAGTCCTTCGTATCATTGAAAAGAAAAGAACATCTGTCCACGGCATCTATAGGGAACGCTATGGACAGCCCTTTTTCCAAAATCTGGACTCTCCGCTTTCCGAGGATTTTCCACTCAAGGGGACCGCAGGTTTTTCTCTTCTCAAGGGGACAATCGTTGTTGTCGAGAGGGACTCGAACATGCTGAAAGAAGTTCTCGGTTTTCCCGATGACTTGGGGGTGGACACTCAGGTAGTGATACGGAACCATAATTTAAAGGACTCTTTTCCAGACTTGGCCGCAGAAGAAGGTGAAGGGATTAGTGCTGAAATTCCGGAAAAAGAGATTCGTGACAGGGTCGATTATCGAAGCTGGCGGACCGTGACTATAGACGGAGAAAAGGCCCAGGACTTTGATGATGCCGTAAGTGTCCGAAAGCTTCCCCGAGGACAAATGCTGCTGGGCGTTCACATTGCGGACGTCTCTTTTTATGTCCATCCCGGCTCCGCATTGGATGAAGAGGCGTTTGACCGGGGAACAAGTGTCTATTTTCCCGACCTAACCCTTCCCATGTTTCCGGAAAAAATTGCCAATGAGATCTGCAGTCTGCGTCCCAGAGAAGACAAGCTGACAATGTCCGTTCTCCTCACGGTTGATGCGGACGGACAAGTGGTTAGCTCGGAATTTTGTCAGTCTGTGATCCACACCGAGGAGAGATTGACCTATGACTCGGTTTTTAAAATATTTTCGGGGGACAAAGAGGAGAGGAAAAAATATGAGGCCCTTGTTCCCGATCTTCTTCTTTTGCAGGAGCTGGCTGAACGTTTCCGGAAAAACCGTGTGCGGGAAGGAAGCCTGGATTTTGATCTTGCCTTGGAACCTGAACTTGTCTATAAAGAGGGAATCCTTCAATCCGTTTCATTTTTTCCCCGCAACGAGGCTCACCGGGTTATCGAAGAAATCATGATTTTGGCCAACGAAGCCGTGGCCCGGTTCCTTGCTGAAAAGGAAATCGAGCTGATCTTTCGGGTTCATCCCCCGCCTTCAAAGGATGCCCTGGCCAAGCTGCGGGAGATTTTGGAGTTTTTTCAGATATTTCTTCCCCAGGATAAAAGAATCCGGTCGAAAGATCTACAGCGGGTGCTGGAGCAAACCGCCGGAAGGGTAGGAGGAAAATTTCTCAGCATCCAGGTCTTAAAAAGTCTGACCCGTGCTGTCTATTCCACGGAGAATAAAGGGCACTATGGTTTGGCCAAGACAATCTACACGCACTTTACTTCTCCGATCAGGCGTTATCCAGACCTGCTCGTTCACCGGCTCCTCAAAAGTGCTCTTAAGAAAAAAACCCTCCGTCTTCCGGCTCTGAATTCTGCGGCACGGCATTGTTCTGAGTTAGAGAGGAATGCGGAGGAGGCGGAAAAGGATCTGGTGACGTGGAGGATCCTCCGTTTCCTGAAGGGCAAGCTGGGAGATGAATTGGAGGGGATTGTGATTCGTATATCTCGGGCGGGACTGTTTGTCGAATTGGAGGACTATTTTGTGTCCGGCCTTGTCCCTTTCGATGATCTGGGCGGCGGGTTTGTCTTTCGTAAGAAGGAAAATCAAATGGTCAACCGAAGAACAGGAAAAACTTTCAAACTGGGTGATAGTGTCAGCGTTGTGCTGGCGGCTGTGAATCCTGTTCTACGAAGGCTCACTCTGGCTTTGCCGGAAAGTGTGTTATAATGCCTTTCTAAGCCAGGTGAGGATAAGAGATGAAAACTTCTATTTTTGATGCGGTTGTCGATATTGTTTTGCCCAAGAAGGCCCATGCACACGATGCCACATTTGTGCTGAAAAAAGAAAAAGTGCCGGGCTCATTTTCTTTCTATGAGACCGGTATCCACGATTTGAAAGATTCATTCATTTCCGTATCCCTCTCAAAACCGGTGACTGTTAAATGGAGCTATTCCTTTGATGTCCTGAGTCCGGGATCGGAGAAGGTGTTGGGTTCAGGAAAAGTCCTCTATCCCGCCGATCAAAAACTGATAGGGAAGGACGCGAAAAAGAGGGCGAATCTTCTCCCCCAGCTCAGGGGTGATAAGATCGGAATGTTAGCCGTTCTCGCCCGGGATAAGGGAATTATGGGTTTGAGGGAAAAAGAGATCCTGGAGTTTGCTCCTATCACAAGGAAAACGCTGCTTCCTCTCTGTCAGAAGCTGGAAGCTGAAGGACAGATCCGGATCCTCTCGTTTTCCCCGCTTTTTTTGCTTTCTCATGCAAGTTTTGAGTTCCTCAAAGAGAAAATTACCCAGTTCATACGGCGCTATCATGAGACCCATCCGGATGAGCCGGGCGTATTGAATAATGAAGTGAAGCAGAAGTTTGATCTCCCCGATCGAATCTGGTTTCTCGCGTTAAAACATCTTATTCGTGAGAAACAAATTAAAGAGGTCGAAAAACGGTTGTCGGTGATGGATTTTGAACTGGCTCTGACGTCAGAGGAGGAAGGCCTCGTTGACAGGCTGGAAGAGATGTGTCTTGAGGGGAAGCTTCATTCTGTCCCTATGGAAGACTTCCAGAAACGCTTCAATCTTTCCGCCCATCGGCTGCAAAACCTTCTCTCTCTTCTGGCCGAAAGGAGAAAGATTGTCCAGGGGGAAGACGGATTTATCCTTCATTCTCAGTGGCTGGAGGAGCTGGTGGCCAAAATCCGGAATCTAGAAGGAAAAGAGCTGACTGTTGGCCAATTCAAAGAGATGACCGGCCTTTCCCGGAAGTACGCCATTCCTCTCCTCGAGCTTCTCGACCAGATGAAAGTCACCCGGCGCAGAGGTCCCACACGCGAGATCCTCTAGCGGAGGAAAAAACCGTGGCGGAGGGGGTCATTGGGATCGATGAGCCATTCGCTGCGCCCCACGATGAAAGCGCTCCCCGTTACTTCAGGGATAATGGCAGGATAGCTGCCAAAAGACGTGGTGTTGACCACACGTCCTGTAAAACATGTTCCCAGAAGGCTTTCGATAACAAAAGGCTCACCCTCTGTGATGTCGTTCCGGGCAAAATGAAGGGCGGCCCGTGCACTGACTCCGGTTCCCGTCGGGCTCCGGTCGACTTCACCATCGGCAAAAACACACACATTCCGGCTGTGATGAGCCTTGTCGTGAGGGGGACCGACAAATATTGTCCCGTAGAGGAAGCCTAGATCTTCTTCAAAAGGATGCCGGATGTCCACTTGATTTTTAACGGCCTTTTTGATGCGTCTTCCGGTTTCGACAAGGGTGGAAAACTCATCAGGGACAAGGTTGAATCCAAAATCTTCCGCCTTTACAAATGCATAATAAGCTCCTCCATATGCGATGTCATAGCGGACATCCCCAATACCCGGGACCGTGATTGTTTGATCGAGAGAATGGACAAATGAGGGGACATTCTGGAAAGTCGTACTCCGGATGCGGTTTTTGTCCCAATGAACCCGCGCCGTAATCCTCCCCGCGGGCGAGTCGATAAGGAGCTTGGGTTGAGTTTTGTCCACATGGAAAAGACCGGTCTCCATAACCACGGTGGACAGGCCGATGATACCGTGACCGCACATGGAACTGTAGCCCAGATTGTGGAGAAAAAGTACGCTCAGGGTTCCGTCTTCAGTTGTGGGTTCAAGGAGGAGACAGCCGTACATATCGGCATGCCCTCGTGGTTCCCACATGAGGGCTTTCCGCAGATGGTCAAAGTGTTCCCGGACGTACCGCCGTTTGGCCAGAATCGTTGTCCCGGGGATGGGGGGAAATCCGCCGGTGATGATCCGCAGTGGTTCACCGGCAGTGTGTGCATCTATAGCTGTAATCCGCAGCCAGTCTGAAGGGGGTTCCCAAGTTTGAGTCATACTGTGCCTCCTTTTTATAAGTCGACATCCAGTCCCAATCCGAGCTTTTCGGCGGTTTGGAGAATGACTTGTGCAACAGAAATATCCTGCACGGCCACGCCTACGGATTTAAAGAACGTGATGTCATCCTCCTTGTCCCTTCCCCGAATTTGTCCCAACGCCAGTTCTCCGATCTCTCCGCGGACATGGGCTTTGTCGATGAGCCCCTTTTGAAGGGGAATAATCAGATCTCCGGCCTCTTCCCAGCTGGAGGATACAGAATCTACAAACACTTTAGCCCTCACTACGGTTGCTGAAGGAATCTCCTGCATTTCCGGAGTGTAAGAGCCGACGCCGTTGATGTGGACGCCCGGTTTGATATGGTTATCGTTAAAAACAGGTACGGAAGAGGTTGTGGCCGTACAGATGATATCGGCTTGGCCAGCCGCCTGTTCTGGGGAGGAGGCAACGGATATGTCCTGTGGAAAAGGGGGGCCCTTTTCTTTTAAATCTCGGACATATGCGTCCGCCGCAGAGGCACGGGGATCATAGATCCAAATTTTGTCTATGGATCTGACTGTACATACGGCCTCCATTTGAGTCCGGCCTTGTATTCCTGCGCCAAAGACAGCGGCTGTCGAAGCGTCTTTTTTCGCAAGCAAATCTGTCGCTACCCCAGATGCCGCCCCCGTGCGCAGTGCCGTCAAAAAAGTGCCGTCCAGAATGGCCCGGGGACGGCCGGTATCGGCATCCAGAACGATAACCACAGCAAAAATGGTGGGCAGGTTCTTAGAGGTATTGTCTGGAAACACAGAGACGATTTTAGCCCCGAGAGAATGGCTTTTTTCCAGATAAGCCGGCATAAAGAGGGAGATCCCTTTGTCTTTGGCTACCTGGATCTGGCTTCGCATCGGCACAACCGCTTCCTGTGCGGAAAGCTGGATAAAGGCATCCTTCACAGCCGATATGGCCTCCTTGATAGTGATGGCCTCCATGACGTTTTCTTGATTAAGGATTTTTATCTTCACAAGTATGGTCCTCCTTACACAACACGTTTTTCCCCAAGAAGTGGTCCTTGAGTGAATCGTTCTGAAAAGAATGGGGTCATATCCAAGGCTGTAGAGCCGTGTACTATGAGATCGGAGAGAATCTGTCCGACGGCAGGGCCGTGCTGGAATCCATGCCCTGAAAATCCGATGGCATTGTAGAATCCTTTGACGTTGGGGTCGGCTCCGATGATCGGATTTCCATCTGGCGTAATGGTGTACAGCCCTCCCCAGCCCTTCGCAATTTCCGCGCTGCCGAGAACGGGGACTCTATGGCATGCCGCCTCTATGACGGTTTCCATGAACCCCCTGTCCACATGGATGTTGAAGCTTGAAGGTTCCTCCGGATCACTTTTTCCCATGAGGATAGCCGGTCCCTCCTCCCGAAAATAAAAGAGGGAATCAAAATCCAAAATAAAGGGGATGGGTTTAGCTAACTCTTGAAACGCCTTGGTTACAAACACCTGGCGCCTGAAGGGAAAAACGGGATAGTTCAACCCGGCCATCCGCCCTATGTTTCCGCTCCACGGCCCGGCTGCATTGATTACAATGGGAACGGAAAGATCACCCCGGCTTGTTTGCACGCCGCTCACCTTTCCCCGGTCCACAAGAACTCCCGTCACTTCCGTCTGTTCAAAGATGTCTACCCCCTTCTGCCGTGCGATATTTGCCATGGCCATCGTTACTTCGTAGGGATCTGCATAGCCGTCCTCCGGGCAGAATGTGCCTCCTTTGAGATCCGCAACATTCAGATAGGGCCACCGCCGCTGGATTTCGCCAGGAAGAAGTGCCTCTACGGGGACATTGTATCGCTTCTGGGTCCGGACACTCGAGAGAAAATCTTTCCAAGTGTCCTCCTTTTGGGCGAGAAAGAGATAACCTACCTTGTGGAAGCTTAGAGGGATGCCGTATTCCTTCTGGAAAAAATCAAAAAAAGCGAGAGTGTTTTGGGAAAGGAGAATATTTGAGGGATGAGAAAACTGCTGCCGAATGCCTCCGACGCTCAATCCGGTCGTGGCCTGGGCGAGGCCATCTTTTTCAAGCAGCACGATCCGGAACGGCTTATGGCGCGAAAGAAAAAATGCGGCGCTTACGCCGAGGATGCCTCCTCCGAGGATGGCGACATCAGCTGTTTTTTGCCAAGTGCTCATTCGGGCGACCGATTTTTCGGTCTCAGGTTTGTTTTCTTCTTTTTTTAGATTTTTTCCCTTTGTCAGAAGCTTTGGGCGGTGTCTTCCCCAGGGCTGACTTGAGTTTGTCGGCAAAGAGAGACGACGCCGGGGTTTCGGAGACATACTCCGCAAGTTCTTCTTTCTTGCCCATTTCTTTTGCTTCGTCTTTTTTGGGTTTCTCAGGCAGGATGATGCTTTCCTGTTCCGATTCTTCTGCTTTGCGGGCGATCAGGGCTTCGTGTTCCGATTCTTCCAGTTCGATCCGTTCTTCGATGAAGCGTTTCCCTCCGCGTCTGCGTCGTGGAACTCTTTCCTGCTCTTCCTTCAATCGGGCCTTTTTCTTTTTGGCCGGTTTTTCTTTTTTAGAAGGCTCTAAGGGGACTTTTTCTTCTGGGGTTACAATGTCGACAGCTTTTTTACGGCGTAGAGGTCGGTCAGGCTTTACTGGGGGAGGTTTAACTTTGACGGGAGCCGGTTTTTCGGGCTCGATGACTTCGACAATCTTGGATCCTTCTGGGATGGCTACCTCGCCGACAGTCCCGATTTCAGGGAGAATCTCTTCCTCTATTTCTTCGACCATGGCGGCGATCTTTTCGTCAACGGGCTTTTCTATATGTTCTTCCACCCCTGTCTCATCCGGGGATACTTCTTCTAGTTCAAGCGGATAGAGAAAAAGACCCTTGCTCTTTTCCGATTGTGTAAATTCAGGAGAGTTGAGAAGAACATTCTCCACATCTTCGATAGTGGTGCGTTTGATAAAATCGACAAGATGAAAAGCGCGTTGATAGTGGATAGTGAGGGCCTGCCCTTCCAATCCAAAATTTTTAAAGATGAGGATGAGCAGGTCTTTAAGGTCAACATTTTTCCGCTGTCTGTAAAGAGTCAAGAGAGTGGTCAGAGTTTCACGTTCCAAAAAGATGATCTTGTTAGGAAGGGAAAAAGTGAATGCCTCTTCCCCGGTGTCCATGATCTCATCCTTTTTAGGGTCATATGTGAGGTGGGGTACTTCGAGCTTCTTTTTTGACTTTTTCAAGCTGAAATGGCATGAAGTGAGGTCCTTTTTCTCGATAGTGAGACTGGCTCCCTGGGGAACATTGTTTTTTTCGTAGAATTCCTGCAGCCCATAAAAGATATTGGATGAGGGGTAGTAGTAGACGACATAGTCTTTGCCGCTGTCTGAATCCGTAAAGATGTATTCTCTGGACTTTGAAAAATGCCGGTTCATACTCTTGGGGATTTTAATGCAGCCGGAGAGAACTTCTCTCCATGTTAGATAGACTTTTAATGGCATTTCCGGGGCATTAGAGAGGGATTCATGACTGGTTTCATCCAGACGTGGAACCTTGGCCTTGGATTTTGTGATGGGAAGATTGGCCAGAAACGAATCGAGAGTCTCCTTGGAGAACCATTTCCCCCAATCTTCCGGAGAAATATAGACGAATTTTTTCTTGTAGTTCTTTTCCAGAACAAAATTGAGACTGAGGGCGTGAATGGCAAACAGCTCATTTTTTTTATCGATATCAAAGAGTTGAAGGATCAAATCTGTCGTGGCCGTGGAGAGGGGGGTCTCCATAAATTTTTTTTCAATTTTTTTAATCTCTTTGTCTGTAATAGCGATCCGGTTTGCTTCCAGCTGCCAGAATTCATTCCAGTTAAAAAATTTATCGGATTTTAAAAGTGCCGATTTGAGATTTTTCTCCAGTTTCCTCAGGTCTTTATCTGTCATGGGAAGTTCGTTTAACCGAGGGTCTTCGTCTTTCTGTAATATTTTTGGAGAGAGAGCCTTTCCGTCGCAGTTGCTCGGAAGGAGAACCTGCGTACGAGTTTTTTTCATGTAGTCGATATGCTTCCGGAATACTCCCCCACCCAAGTAATCCACTTCCAGCATTTCACAGTTGAAATCAGGAAGAGAAAATTTGTTGACTACCTTAAGCACCACGGAACCTTTAAAGTGTTCGGTACCTTTAGAGCTGATGGTCAGCGGTTCATCATATTCCTTAAACACGAGGTCGCCGATTTCATACAAACAATCGGAATTGTATTTTTTGGCTTCCAGGCACCGCTGGATTGCAGTCTTTTTGAAGGCGGTTTTAGTGACCAGTTCTTCCTGTACGACAGGGGTTTTGGTTTTGGCCAGTTCCTTTTCTAAAAAGGAAAGATCGTCGTTGTTAATTTGCGTAATTTCGTTTTCTTGGTCCATTTCTATTTTTTTATCCCCATTAATAATAACATAATGGCTTTTTGGAAATGAAGCCTGTTTTCGGCCTGATCGAAAACAACCGATTGAGTCGAGTCGATAACCTCATCTGTGACTTCTTCGCCTCTGTGTGCGGGAAGACAGTGCATGAATATCGCTTTGGGGTGAGCCTTGGCCATCAGATCTTTGTTGACTTGGAAGGGTGCAAAGATCCGGAGTCGTTCTTTTTTTTCGTCTTCCTGTCCCATCGATGTCCAGGTGTCGGTATAGACGGCATGGGCTCCCTGAACTGCCTCAGCCGGATCATTATAGACCTCGACGCTGAAGCCTGTGTCCTTTCCGTCCTCCTCGGCCTGTTTGACAATGTCGGGATCGGGTTCGTATCCTGGAGGAGTGGCCACCTTCATCTGAGATCCTGCTTTGGCTGCCGCAAAGAGCAGGCTGTGACAGACATTGTTCCCGTCTCCGACGTAGGCGAGGCAAAGGTCGGTCAGATCATAATGCTTTTCCCTGATAGTCAGAAAGTCGGCCATCCCCTGACAGGGATGCAGGGAATCGGTCAAGGCGTTGATGACCGGAACACGTGTGTATTTGGCCAGATCCTTGGCGATCTGATGATCAAATGTGCGGATCATGATTAAATCGATCCATCGTTCGAGGTTTTTTCCTATGTCGTACGTGCTTTCTCTCTGGCCCATCCGGATATCAAGGGGGCCGAGATAAATGGCCTGGCCGCCCAGTTGGAGCATGCCGACTTGAAAGGTCATTCGTGTCCGAAGAGACGGTTTTTCGAAAATCATGGCCAAAACCGTATTCGATAGCTTTTCTCTATAGCGCTGTGGTTGAGCTTTAACTTGACTGGAAAGGTCCAACAGTTCATGGAATTCATAAATGCTCAAATCATGAATTGAAAGAAAGTTATCCATCTTTTCTCCTAGTTCGAACCTGTAATTCGTGTGCCTGACCGGTTTATCATGGCCGCCTTCAAGTGGCTGACGGAGGTGATCAGGACTTCTTTTCCTCCTCTTTCGATGTAGTCGACGGCGGCTTCTATTTTTGGACCCATGGATCCCCGAGGAAACTGTCCCATGGCCAGTTGTTCTTTGGCCTCGTCCACAGTCATCTCAAGGATGGGCTTTTCCTTTGGTGTGCCGAAATTCAGATACACCTGAGGGACAGTGGTTAGGATGATGAAGAGATCGGTTCGAGTCTCTCGAGCGATGAGGCCGGATGTATAATCCTTGTCGATGACCGCTTCGACTCCCTGGAAGAGTCCCTTGCCGTTGATGATGACCGGAATGCCTCCTCCTCCGCCGGCGATGACGATCTTTCCCGAGCCGACGAGTTCGCTCATTACGTGTTTGGGAACGATGTCAATCGGCCTGGGGGATGGCACGACTTTCCGGAAACCCCTTCCTGCATCTTCCTTCATAATCCATTTTTTTTCCCGCATGAGCATCTTGGCCCGGTATTTCGAGTAGAAGGGGCCGACGGGTTTGGACGGGGCCATGAAGGCCGGATCTTCCTTATCTACAATAACCTGAGTGATCAGGGTGGCCACCTCCTTATCCACCGATTTTTTACGGAGTTCGTTGATGACGGCTTTCTCCAGCATAAATCCTATGCTTCCCTCGGTCATCGCATTGCAGATGTCGAGAGAGAAAGGGGGAACCTTATTGATGGATTCCTCCATCTGGATGAGCAGATTTCCGACCTGGGGCCCGTTGCCGTGAACGATGATGAGGTCATATCCTCTCTGCACGACATGAATCATCAAACGGGCGGCCTTTTCGGCAAGTTTGATCTGCTCGCCTTGGAGTCCTTGTTTTGGCTTGGGAAGGAGTGCGTTTCCTCCAAAAGCTATGAGGGCGATCTTGCGTTTCATCAGAAATCCTTGAGGACCTCCTGAAGGTTGGGAGACCCGATTTCTTCCAAATCGTAAGAGACGCGGAGAATTCTTTTGTTAGTTTGGATCAGGCGGCTCAGATCGATAGGGGTCGCTCCGATAACGAGGTCACATTCGGTGCGGTTGATGGTTTCGGTGAGTTCGTCGATTTGTTCCTGTCCATATCCCATGGCCGGGAGGACGCGGTCGAGGTGCGTATATTTTTCAAATGTCTTTTTAATGCTTCCTAAAGCATAGGGGCGTGGATCGACGATGCGGCCGGCACCATATTTTTTGGCCGCCACAATGCCGGCTCCGAAAGCCATGCCTCCGTGTGTCAGAGTTGGGCCGTCTTCAACGACCAGGACGGTCTTTCCCTCGATGTCTTTGCCGTCCGGAACACTGATGGGGGAATTGGCCCTGATGATTGTGGCTTCGGGATTGTACCTCTTAATATTTTCGACAACGCGGTCGATGTTGCCTTGCTCGGCCGTATCCATCTTGTTGATGATGAGGACCTGTGCTCTTTTGAAATTCACTTCTCCAGGGTAATACTGAAGTTCGTGTCCCGGGCGGTGGGGGTCGATGAGGACGATTTCCAGATTCGCCCTGTAAAACGGGTAGTCATTGTTTCCGCCGTCCCAGAGGATGATATCGGCTTCCTTTTCGGCTTCTTCCAGGATGGCGCCGTAGTCCACCCCGGCATAGACGATGATGCCGTTGCTGATATGGGGTTCGTACTCCTCCATCTCTTCGATCGTGCATTTGTGTTTGATCATGTCGTCGTAATTGGCAAAGCGCTGGACTTTTTGTTTGACCAGATCCCCATAGGGCATGGGATGCCGGATGACTACAACCCGATGGCCTTTGTTCTTGAGCATCAGAGCAATTTTACGGCTGGTCTGGCTTTTGCCGACTCCCGTTCGCACTGCGCAGACAGAGATCAGTGGCTTACGGCTGGCTATCATCGTCTCTCTGGGGCCGAGGAGTGTGAAACTGGCTCCGGCGGCCATAACATCGGCGGACTTATGCATGACATAGTCATTGGATGTATCACTGTAGGAAAAAAAGACTTCTGTGACTTCCATGGATTTGATCAGCTTAGTCAGGTCATCTTCAGAGAAAATAGGGATTCCCTCCGGGTACAACCGGCCCGCCAGTTCGGCGGGATATTTCCGGCCATCTATGTCCGGAATTTGTGTGGCCGTGAACGCAACGACCTGATAGTTTTGGTTGTCTCTCAAGAAGGTGTTGAAGTTATGAAAGTCCCTTCCTGCGGCGCCCATGATGATGACATTCTTTTTCATTAAAACTCCGTTATTTGTTTTTTTATAAGCATATAAGTTCCAAAATGGAATTGTTAGTATAATATACCCCTGCCAATTTTTCAATGGAGGGGCGCATCTCAGCCCCCTTGGGGTAAAAAATGCCGACATTTAGTATAAACTAGCCAACAAACAAAGAAATGTTCGAGATCTTACTAAAATCATGCTATAAAGTTGATATCATTGGAGAGAAATGATGGTGGAGGCAGTTTTTATGAATAATTCGGGGGGAGAATGATTGGAGTGATGTCGGACTCACATGACAACCGTGATGCCATAAAACAGGCCGTCCGTTTATTCAACAGCATGGACTGTGAACTGGTGATCCATGTGGGAGATTTTGTGGCCCCATTTGCGGTCTCCGAGCTGGCCAATCTGAACTGCCGGGTCAAGGCAGTGTTTGGCAACTGCGATGGGGAAAAACAGGGGCTTACGAGAGGTATTCAGCATTTTGGGGACATACAAGAAGCGCCTTTTGTATTTGAATGGGAGGGGGCGAAGTATTTGCTGTCACATCTGGATTTTCCCCTCAAGTCTTATCTGAAGCAGTACGATCCGGATGTTCTCATTTTTGGCCATACACACAAGCCTGAAGTCCGTTTCCAGGGAAACACACTCCTTATCAATCCCGGTGAGACGGGAGGCTGGGTGACCGGGAAACACACTGTGGTCCTCTTTGATCCGGCGGACAAAACGGCCGATATTGTGCCTTTATATTAGAACTATGCCAAAGATAAACTGGGGAATACTAGCCACCGGTGGCATTGCCGCCGCCATGGCCAAAGGATTGGCTCGAGTGCCCGATGCCCACCTGGCCGCCGTCGGATCCCGCACACAGGAGGCGGCAGATAAATTCGGGCGGAGGTTCGGCATCCCAAAGAGGTACGGGAGCTATGAAGATCTTGCCCTTGATCCCGACATCGACGTGGTGTATGTGTCCACACCACACAACCTTCACTATGAAAACTGCCTGATGCTGATTCGAGAAGGAAAGGCTGTCCTCTGTGAGAAGCCGTTCACCATAAATGCCGCACAGGCGAAAGAGGTGATCTCTCTGGCCAAAGAGAAAAAGTGCTTTATTATGGAAGCCATGTGGACGCGATTCCTGCCGGCTGTAGTCAAGGTGCGCGAGATCCTTACGAAAGGGCTTCTCGGCGAAATCCGCATGTTTTTCGCCGGTTTTGGTTTTAAAGCCGAAGTTGACCCATCCCACAGATTGTTCAATCCTTCTCTTGGTGGTGGAGCGCTGCTGGACGTGGGGGTCTATCCCGTGTCGTTTGCGTCCATGGTGTTTGGACAACCGGCCCAAATATCGAGCCAGTGCCATCTAGGCAATACAGGGGTAGACGAGCAGTCTGCCGTACTCCTTCGTTATGAGCTTGGACAGATGGCCGTCCTGGCTGCGGCTGTCCGCACTGAAATCCCTCAGGACGCGTATATCATCGGGACCAAAGGAAGACTCCGCATGTATTCCCCCTGGTGGCAATCGAAAAAATTATCCCTGAAGTTTGGAAAAAGAGAAAAAGTTCTTAAATTCCCTTTTAAAGGAAACGGATTCAGTTTTGAGGCTGAAGAAGTGATGAGATGCATTCGGGAAGGCCGGCTCGAAAGCCATATCATGCCGCTCGACGAATCTCTGTCCATTATGGAAACCATGGATACGGTCCGTGCCCAATGGGGCCTCAAATACCCCATGGAGTGAATTAAAGGGACATCATACTTAATTAATTAAAGGGACATCATACTTAATTCGTGAGAATTAAGTATGATGTCCCTTTAATTAATTAAGTATGATGTCCCTTTAATTCCTTTAATTCCAAGCGGACAAGAGGGCACACATTCTATTGACTTTAGAGGGGTAAGACATTAGTATATGTAGGCTTAAAGCACAGGCGCGTAGCTCAGTGGTAGAGTGCTTCCCTGACGCGGAAGAAGTCGAGGGTTCGATACCCTCCGCGCCTACCATTATGTCAGGAGTGAGTATTCAAGAGGAACTTAGCAGGAACCGCATGTAAAGCCTTCCCGCTTGAATGCATATAGATATAAGGTGAGTTAATTGGTACAGATTAAACTAGAGGGATCTCTTTATTCTGTCGAAAAAGGCACCCTTCTAAAAGATTTTCTTTCAGCACAGGAGCTGAAGAGGACACCTATGCTTGCGTGGATAAATGGAAAGATGAATGACCTTAATGAGAGTTTGACAGAAGATGTTGAGATCCAACTGGTCTATACAGAAGACAAAAATGCTCTCCATGTGCTCAGACACAGCGCCGCCCATCTTCTGGCCCACGCCGTCTGTGAACTATTTCCTGGCATACAGATCGGAATCGGCCCCGACATCGAAAATGGATTCTACTATGATTTCCTCAAAGAAGAACCCTTCACTCCCGATGTCCTAGGGGTGATTGAAGATAAAATGAAAGAACTGACTTCACAGAATGTTCCTATCGAAAAAGTCGTTCTCTCCAAAAAAGACGCGATAAAAATGTTTTCGAATATGGGGCAGGATCTCAAAGTCCAGCTCATAGAGGAAAAGGGAGGCAAGGAAGTCACCTGCTACAGACAGGGAGAATTTATCGATTTCTGCCTGGGCCCTCATGTCCCCTCCTCCGGCCATATCAAGAACTTCAAGCTGCTGTCTGTTTCCGGAGCTTATTGGAAGGGAGATGAAAAGGGCATCCAGCTCCAGAGAATCCATGGAACCGCATTTTTTACCAGAAAAGATTTGAGAATCTATCTCAATCTTGTCGAAGAGGCCAAAAAAAGGGATCACCGCAAACTCGGACCCGGACTCGATCTGTTCAGCTTTAATGAAAGCCTCGGGGCGGGCTTGATTCTCTGGCATCCCAAAGGAGCGGCTGTCCGCAGGGCCATAGAGGAGTACTGGTATGAGGAACACTTCCATGCCGGCTATGACATTCTCTACACTCCCCATGTGGCCAAACTCGATGTGTGGCGTACCAGCGGACATACCGAGTACTATGATGCTCTCTATCCCCCGCTCTTGAGCGATGGAATCGAGTACCAGCTCAAACCCATGAACTGCCCTTTTCACATCATGGTCTACAATTCCCGGCAGCGAAGCTACCGGGATCTTCCCTTCCGATGGGGAGAACTGGGCACGGTTTACCGCTACGAAAGAAGCGGTGTCCTGACCGGGCTTTTGCGCGTGAGGGGATTTACCCAGGATGATGCCCACATCTTCTGCCGGGAAGACCAGCTCGAGGAAGAGATTAAGAGTGTTGTTATCCTGGCAAAAAAAATACTGACCACATTCGGTTTCACCGATTTTGATGTCTTTTTGTCCACCTGCCCGAAAAATTCTTGCGGTGCCAAGGGTGATTGGGAAAAAGCCGAGGCCGCGTTGGCCCGCGCACTCAATGATATAGATCAAGGCTTCACAATCGATGAGGGCGAAGGCGTGTTCTACGGCCCGAAAATCGACATTAAAATCAAGGATGCTCTGCAGCGGTCCTGGCAGCTGACCACAGTTCAGCTCGATTTCAACCTGGCCGAACGGTTCGACCTCGGCTATATTGGTGAGGACGGAAAGGTTCACAGGCCTTACCTCGTACACCGTGCACTGCTCGGATCACTGGAAAGATTTTTTGGGATCCTTATCGAACACTACAATGGAAATTTTCCCCTCTGGCTGGCACCGGTGCAGATTTTGACGATCCCCATCGCCGACCGCCACCATGAATACGCCGAATCTTTAGAGACTCTTTTCAGAAAAAATAATATTCGGGCGTCTGTGGATAAACGCCGAGAAAAGGTGGGCTACAAGATTCGAGATGCCGAAACCGGCAAAGTTCCCCTTATCCTCATCGTCGGAGATAAGGAGGTCGAAAATCAAACGGCCGCATTGAGAATTCATCTTGAAGGCGACAAAGGCGAAATAAACGTAAATGAATTCCTTGAAAAAGTCAGGGAATTGATTAAAAATAGATCGTTGAGCGTCAATTTTTAAAGGAGGCTTACCATCAGAAGACGTAGATTTTATCCAGGTGGAGGAAGAAAGGAAAAGCCACACAAAATTAATGAAATGATTCATGCCAGTGAAATGAGAATAATCGATGAGGAAAAGAAGCAGTTGGGAGTCCTTCCCTTTCAGGAAGCTTTGGCTCTGGCCAAAGAGCGAGACCTGGATCTTGTGGAAGTGGCGCCAAATGCAGCGCCCCCTGTTGGCCGGATCATGGACTACGGAAAATTTTTATACGAATTACATAAAAAGGCTCATGAAGCAAAAAAGCATCAAAAGCAAATTCAGATCAAAGAGATCAAGTTTCGACCGAAGATCAGCATCCACGATTACACGTTTAAGATCCGGCACGTCGAACGTTTTCTTAAGGAAGGAAACAAGGTGAAGATTACAGTGATGCTTCGAGGCAGAGAAAAAGCAAAACCTGAATTGGCCTACCGCATAATGGATAGAGTTTTTAATGACATGAAAGAACTCGGACAGCAGGATGGGACGATCCGGAAGCAGAGCTGGGCTGTATCTGCCCTTTTGAGCCCCTTAAAAACTGGAGGAAAAGATGCCAAAACTAAAGACACACAAGGGAGCCCAAAAGCGGTTCAAAGTGACGGGAACGAAAAAGATAGTGCGAAATAAAGCATATAAGAGCCACATTCTGACCAAAAAGAGCCCGAAGAGAAAGAGAAAGCTGGGAAAACGGGGCCTCGTCAGCCCAGCGGACAAAAAAAACATTAAAGCCATGCTTCCCGGCCGCTTTTAGGGGAAGCCGTTTTTTCAATTGGGAACACCTCCTACGGAGGGGAGTAAGAAGGGAACTAGGAGAATACTGAAAACACAGAACGTTTTTTTGTGATATATGAGATGAGGAGAAGACAATGCCCAGAGTAACAAGAGGAACAAAAAAAAGACAAAGACGAACAAAAATTTTAAAACTTGCGAAAGGATACTATGGAGCGCGCAACAGCAACTACCGCACGGCCAAGGAAGCTGTCGAACGAGCGCTGCAGTATGCTTACAGAGACCGTCGGACCCGCAAGAGGGACTTCAGGCGCCTCTGGATCATCCGGATCAAGGCAGCCTCCGAATCGAACGGCCTGTCCTACAGCCGGTTTATTCACGGACTTAAAACACTCAACATCGATATCGACAGGAAGATCCTTGCGGATCTGGCTGTCCAGTCACCGCAGACATTCGAGCACATCGTCCATAAAGTCAAGGAGACCGCGGCCTGAGCGCCTAAACAAAAAGAATGAAAAAACTGAAAGACAAGATCAGAGATCTCGGGAGAGGCTTTAAAAAGGACGCTGCCGCTGTTAAAACCGAGATCGAGATCAAAAAGCTCCACCACCTCTATTTGAGCCGGAAAAGAGGCCACATGGCCGGCCTGTTTGAAGAGTTGAAAAAGGTCAAGCCAGAGGACAAGCCGGAAGCGGGCTTTCTGATCAACCAATTCAAGACAGATGTGCAGGAAAAACTGGACAGCCTGAAGGCAGCGTTGAGTGCCCCAAAGACTAAAGACGCCAAATTCGACCTGACACTCCCGGGAAAATCCCGGTACTGGGGTTCTCCACATCCTCTCGTTGTTTTTCAGGAGAGAATCGAGAGCATTTTTCAGAGTATGGGTTTCACGATCGAAAGCGGCCCCGAGATCGAAACGGACTACTTTAACTTTGAAGCTTTGAATTTCCCCCCGCACCATCCTGCCCGTGACGATTGGGACACGCTCTATATCAATGACGACATTCTGCTCCGCACACATACGTCTCCCGTCCAGATTCGGGTCATGCAGAAAAAAAAGCCCCCTATCCGCATCATCACTCCCGGAAAAGTGTACAGGAAGGAGTCCCCCGATCCGACACACCTGCCCATGTTTTATCAGGTCGAAGGCTTAGTTGTCGATTACGGTATTACAATGGCCCATCTGAAGGGCACGCTGGAATACTTTCTAAAGGCCCTCTTTCATGACAAAATCGAGATCCGTTTCCGCCCGAGTTTTTTCCCGTTTACCGAACCTTCGGCCGAAGTCGATATCGAATGTACGGTTTGCGGCCGCAAGGACGAAAAATGTAGAGTTTGCGGAGGCGGCGGATGGATCGAAATTCTTGGTGCGGGTATGGTTGATCCCCAGGTCTTTAAAAATGTCAATATTGATCCTGAACGGTATTCGGGTTTTGCATTCGGCTTGGGTGTGGATCGCACAGCGATGTTTTCCTATCAAATTCCCGACATGCGGTATTTCTACGAAAATGATTTGCGGTTTATAAGGCAGTTTTCACGAAAATGAAAATAAGCATTGAATGGCTCAAAGAATTTGTTGATATAGACCTCTCTATTCCCCAATTGATTGACAGTCTCAACAACATCGGTTTGCTGGTCGATGATGTCGATAAACGGAAAAATGATGTCATCCTGGAACTCGAAACATATGCCAACCGCCCGGACTCCAACGGTCACCTTGGAGTGGCCCGTGAATTGGCCGCCATAGTGGGCAAGCCGGTCAAGGAGCAGAACTGGCCGTTGGTCGAAAACGAGGCCAAGACAGCCGATCTTATAGACATTGAAATTTATGAAGAAGATCTCTGTCCCAGGTATTCCGGAATCATTGTCAAAGACGTCAAAGTCGGGCCGTCTCCCGACTGGTTGAAGGAGAGGATCTCGGCCATGGGTCTTAAATCCATCAACAATGTTGTCGATATCACCAACTATGTCCTCTTTGCCACGGCCCATCCCATCCATGCGTTCGATCTGGCCAAGATCTCAGGCGGGAAGATTATTGTCCGAAAAGCCAACAAGGGCGAAAAACTGAGAACCCTGGAAGGGGAGGATTTATTCCTCACAACGGATATGATGGTGATTGCTGACGAAAAGAATCCTGTGGCACTGGCCGGAGTGATCGGTGGAGAAAACTCCGCAGTGACCGAAGACACCCGGGATGTGTTTATCGAGAGCGCTTGCTTCGATCCGGTGTCTGTCCGTAAGACCGGCAAAAAAGCCGGGATCCAGACAGACGCGTCCTACCGTTTTGAAAGGGGTGCGGATGTATCGTTTCCGCCCAAAGCCGCATTGATGGCCGCCTCCTTAATGATGCAGTTTGGGGGGACCGCTACTCAAGGCATAATCGATGTCTATCCCAAGCCCAAAAAAGCCAGGACTGTCCTGCTCCGGAGCCACAGAGTGAAAGAACTGATAGGTGTCGGCATTGCTGACGAATTTATAACGAATATTCTGACCAATCTGGGTTTCAGCCTGGAAAATCAGCAGCAGGGCATCTGGCAGGTCAAGGTGCCTTTTTTCCGTGTGGATATCGAAAGAGAAGCCGACTTGATCGAAGAGGTCGCCAGGTTTTATGGCTACGATAATATTCCCTCGATGGTTCCTTCTTATAATGTTCTCGAGTACACCCGCGATGTAAAGAAAAGTTTCATCTCCAAGATCCGACAGACCCTCTTTCATCACGGCCTTGATGAAGCCGTCAATTTCAGCTTTGTGGATCCGGAGAAAGATGCGCTCTTCAAGGTTGGCCTCGTGCCTGTCGAAATTCGAAATCCCATCTCCGAGAAAGCCTCTATCATGAGGACTACACTCATGGGAGGACTTTTGGAGAACATTATCTGGAACATCAACCGTGGAGCGGAAGGTGTGTGCCTTTTTGAAATTGGGAAGGCCTACTCCTGGGAAGAAGAAGTGACACATGAAGACACGATGCTGGGCATGGCGGTTACTGGAAATAATGAACCTCAACACTGGCAGGCCAAGACCGAAAAGGAAGACTTTTTTCATCTAAAGGGGGCCTGTGAAGCCCTGCTGTCGAATCTTGGGTACTCGGCGTATTCTTTTGAAGAATCGAAAAACCCCTGCTTTGAACCGGGACATTCCATCTGTATATACTATAAGGGACTCCGGATAGGTTCTCTCGGGCGTATTCATCAAGACATCCTCAAGGCCTATTTCCTCAAGGATCCAGCCTGGGCCGCTGAAATCAACCTGGATGTACTGTTTGAAAAGCAGCCGAAAGCGTTTCATTTTACCCCGATCGGCAAATTCCCAACTATCACGCGTGATATCACTTTTATCGTGGGCCGCGAAGTCAATTACCAGGACATCCAAAAAGACATCCGTGAGCTTCAACTTCCCTTTCTGGAGACATTCGATCTCCAGGACCGTTTTACGGGAGCCTCTATTCCCAAGAGGAAAGTGAGCCTTTCGCTGCGTTTTGTGTTCCGGCACCCTCAGCGGACACTCTTGGCAGAGGACGTTGAGAATTCCATCACCAAGGCCGTTAAAATGCTGAATGCTAAATTTAAAATCGAACTGAGAAAAGGGGGAAAAATTGACAAGTGAAATAGAAAGAATTAAAATTCTAGGAGGAAAAGTTTCCCAGATTGTTGACTATATCAACAAGCTTCTCAGCGAAAACGGACAGCTCAAGAATCAAGTCAAAGATCTCAGGGCAGCAAAAAAAGAGTTGGAAGAGCAGGCAAGAAAATTCGAAAATTATGACAGTATTTTAAAAGATTATAAGAATGAAAAGGAGGAAATGAAGGAAAAAATTGAGACCATTATCAGTCAGATAGATCAGATAGGACTATGATTGATAAAGTTATTGAAATCGAAATTTACGGACAAAAATATAAAATTAGAGTCAAAGGAGAAGAGGATGAAAAATACATAGGTCATCTTACTTCTCATGTTGATCAAAAAATGCAAGAAATTGCGGTTAAATCAAAATCCATGGATATGTTCAAGATTGCAATCTTGGCGGCCTTGAACATTGCAGATGAATACTTTTTAAGCCAGAAGAAGCTGGATCAACTGAATGAAGTATTAGGGCATATGGAAGATGACGTTGAAAGTTTGGAGGCATTCATTCACAGAGATAAGAATACGGAAAAGCCCAAAGGGGCCGTATCGAAAAAAACCGAGGAAATCGGTTCAGAATTGAATAAATAGTATGAGGGAAATCTCGACGGTTAGAGCCAAAGGAAAAAAAAACATATAAGCCCTCCTCCCTTTCATCTCCTTTGACCTCCTTAAGGAGGTGCTTGTTGTGAACATCACATTACTGATAGCGATTATTATTATTGCTTTATTGTCAGGAGTCCTGATTTTTATCCTCGTCCAGAAGAAATCAGGAGCCAACTCTATTTTAAAGGCCAAACAGGAATCCAAGTCAATTGTCGACAACGCCGTGGAAGAGGCCGATAAAAAAAGACGAGAAGTCGAAATTGAGACAAAAGAAAAACTCATCAATCTCAAATCGGATTTTGAACGTCAAACCCGTGACCGGCGGCACAAGTTTAATGAAACGGAAAGACGACTGGTCAAAAAAGAAGAGAACCTGGAACAGAAATTTCAAGGATTGGAAAGAAAAGAGCGGGAATTCTCGAACAAAGAACATCGTCTCAGTGAACGTTCCCGGGAGATCGATACCAAAGAGACAAAATTAAACGAGCTCAACCAGAAAGCGATAGAAGAACTGGAGCGCATAGCCAAAATCACACAGGAAGAGGCCAAGAATGAGCTCAAGAAAAAAATAGAGGACGAAGCCAAGCTCGAAGCCATTCAGATTGTACGCACGATCGAGGAAGAGACAAGAGAAAAGGGGGAGGCCCTGGCACATGATATCATCAGCCAGGCCATCCAGCGTTCTGCCGCCGAGCATGTTGTGGAGACAACGGTGTCTGTTGTCGATCTGCCGTCTGACGATATGAAGGGACGCATTATCGGCCGTGAAGGCCGGAACATCCGGGCCCTGGAATTGGCCACAGGTGTGGATATCATTGTCGATGATACACCAGAAGCCGTCATCCTTTCGAGCTTTGATCCCATCCGTCGTGAAATGGCCCGTCTGGCCATTGAAAAACTTGTTAAAGACGGACGGATCCATCCTGCCCGTATTGAGGATATCGTCGAATCGGTCAAAAAAGAGCTGGAAGAGAAGATTAGACAGGAGGGAGAGACTGTGATGTTGGAGCTCAGGGTCCAGAATCTTCATCCCGAGCTGGTCAAACTTCTCGGACGGCTCAAATACAGAACGAGCTACGGCCAGAATGTTCTCCAACACTCCAAAGAAGTGGCTTTTTTATCCGGAATCATGGCGACAGAGCTGGGAGTGGATGTCAACGTCGCGATTCGCGCCGGCCTTCTCCATGATATCGGAAAGGCCGTCGATCGGGAGATCGAAGGTACGCATACAGAGCTGAGTGTGCAATTGACCCGAAAGTACGGGGAGACCGAACGTGTGGTGGGCGCCATCGCTTCCCACCATAGAGATGTAGACTTTCCTTCTGTAGAGGCCGTCCTTGTCCAGTCTGCGGACACGCTTTCGGCGGCCCGTCCCGGCGCACGCCGGGAACTGCTCGAGGCCTATATCAAGAGGCTGGAGAAGCTGGAAGCGATCGCCAATGCCTATGAGGGCGTAGCCAAAGCCTTCGCGCTTCAGGCCGGCCGGGAGATCAGAATTATTGTTGAAAGCAAGAAGATCTCGGATGAAAAAGCAGCGCTGGCCGCTAAAGAGATTGCACAGAAAATCAAGGATGAGATGGAATATCCTGGGAAAATCAAGGTTACCGTTATCCGCGAAATGAGGGCTGTCGAATATGCCCGATAAAATAAGCATCCTTTTTTTAGGAGATATCATCGGCCGGCCCGGCCGGAAGGTCCTCGAAAAACATCTGCCCCCACTTATCGAGAGACTGTCTCCGACAGTTATTATAGCCAACGGGGAAAATGCCGCCGGAGGCGCGGGGATGACGATGAAGATTGCCCGTGAGCTCTTTGTGCGGGTAGATGTTTTGACCTCAGGAAATCACATCTGGGATAAGCGTGAAGTGCTCGAGATTTTAGACAAAGAACCCCATCTCCTGCGGCCGGCCAATTACCCTCCGGTCAATCCCGGCCGTGGGGCATGTGTTTTTGAAGCGGACAGCGGAGCCAAAGTGGGAGTGCTGAGCATCCAGGGACGCGTTTTTATGGAGCCCATCGACTGCCCATTCCGGACGGTGGACAAAGAGTTGGAGGTCTTGAAGGCCGCCACTCCTGTCATCCTTGTAGACATTCATGCCGAGGCCACCTCCGAAAAACAATCCTTGGGATGGTATCTGGACGGCCGAGTTTCGGCTGTCATTGGTACGCACACGCATGTGACCACAGCCGACGAAAGGATCCTGCCGCAGGGCACCGCCTACATCTCGGATGTGGGCATGGTGGGAGGATATAATGCGGTCATCGGGATCAAAAAAGAAGCGGGTGTAGCCCGTTTCCTGACCTCCCGGTCACAGCGGTTTGAACCGTCAAAAGAAGGCGCTATTTTATCGAGTGTTTTTATCACGGTGGATGCCCAAACGGGCAAGGCCCTTTCTATACGGAGAGAGATGATTATCGATGAGGACATGGAACTCTAACAACCCAGAGCATCCGGATAAGGTGTATTCCGTTTCGGAATTGACCGCTCGGATAAAAGCCGACTTGGAGGGCTCTTTTCCTAAAGTTTGGGTCATGGGCGAAATTGCCGATTTTACACGGGCCCATTCAGGGCATCTCTATTTTACTCTAAAGGATAAGGACAGCCAGATGAAGGCTGTCATGTGGCGCTCTTCGGCAAATAAAGTGAAGTTTGACATCCAAAGTGGCCTCCAGGTCATCTGCCGTGGGCCTATCAATGTTTACGAGCCAAGGGGGACATACCAACTCATCGTGGATTTTGTTGAACCCAAAGGAAAGGGCGACTTGCAGTTGGCCTTTGAACAGCTCAAGGACAAGCTGTCCAAAGAGGGACTGTTCGACCCTGAAATCAAGAAAAATCTACCGGCCCTGCCGAAAAAAGTCGGAGTCGTGACATCCCCCCAGGGGGCGGCCATCACCGACATCCTCCGCACCCTGGACAGGAGGTTTGCTCGCCTGCATGTGGTGATTTATCCGGCACGGGTTCAGGGCGAAGGTGCGGCCCGGGAGATCGCCGAAGGCATCGATTATCTCGGAAGTCTAGCCGATATCGATGTCATTATCGCCGGACGGGGCGGCGGGTCCATGGAGGACCTGTGGGCCTTTAACGAAGAGATTGTGGCCCGGGCCATTTTTAACTGTCCGGTGCCGCTGATTTCGGCCGTGGGGCATGAGGTGGATTTCACGATTGCCGATTTTGTGGCCGATATCCGCGCGTCCACGCCTTCCGCCGCCGCCGAGATGATGATCGAAAAGGAAGAGGCGTTTACCGAACGTATCGATAATCTGCAGCAGCAGATGTCCCATCTTTTGCGGTACACAATTCAGGAGAATAAACACCGTGTGCAGAGCCTGATCCATCACAGGGCGTTCCAAAATTTCAAGCTCAAGCTCAAGAGCTTAGAGCAGAAAGTGGACGAACTGGATATGAGAGCGTGGAATGTGATCAAAGACCTGCAGCAGAAGATTATCGAGAGCCGGTCGCGCACGCGTTTCGCCGAAGCTAGATTGTTGAGTTTAATGCGGGAGAAGATCCAGGGCTTAAAAAGCACATGGGAGCGGTTGGCAGCCGAGCTCCACAACCTGAGCCCTCTAAATATTCTCAAAAAAGGCTATACATTGTGTTGGACGGACAAGGGGCGTCAGCTCGTCCGGACCATCGAAGAGGTGAAGGAGAATGAGGAGCTGGCCGTCTCTTTTTATAAAGGCGAGCTGACCTGTTTGGTAAAATCCATCGATCCAAATAAAAAAATTGGGGACAGTCCCCAATAAAGAGGAGTTTCACATGGCCGAGTTAAGCTTCGAAAAAGCCCTGGCTGAGCTGGAAAACATTGTATCCAAACTGGAGGAGGGCGGCCTTCCACTCAACGAATCCCTGTCCTTGTTTGAAAAAGGAGTCAAGCGGGCCAAATTTTTGCGGGAAGAGCTGGGAAAGGCCGAAAAAAAGACCGAAATTCTTCTCAAGGATGAGAGCGGAGAGGTCAAGGCCGAGCCGTTCGAATTGACAGGGGAAGAAAAAAAAGAGGAAAACGATGATCTTCCTTTTTAGGAAAGGATAAATAAGGATAATAAGACAAAACTTTTAGTTGTGAAGGACAATTGAAAACATGGATAAAATTCTGAATCGTGTTCAGTCACCCAAGGATGTTAAAGAACTCAACCGGAAAGAATTAGGCCAGCTGGCTAAGGAGATCAGAGATCTGATCATTCAAGTGGTCTCGAAAACAGGGGGTCATCTCTCCCCAAACCTTGGAGTCGTAGAGCTGACACTAGCCCTTCACCTGGTTTTTGATGCTGAAAAAGACAAGATCATATGGGATGTCGGGCACCAGTGCTATACACACAAGATCATCACGGGCCGGAAGGAACAGTTCCGGAAACTCCGGCAGCATGATGGGCTGTGTGGATTTCCCGACCGCGGAGAAAGCCCTTATGATGTGTACAACACGGGGCATGCGTCTACGGCGCTGTCGGCAGCGGCTGGCATGGCTGTGGCCCGGGACAGGAACAAAGAAGATCATCATGTGGTCGCTGTTGTGGGAGACGGGAGCCTGACCGGAGGAGTGGCCTGGGAGGCGCTCAACCAGATCGGGAATTCTCGGGATAGGATGATCATCGTCCTCAACTACAACGAGATGTCCATTTCCCATAACGTTGGAGCTCTGTCCAAGTATTTGGAGTACCTGGTTTCCGGGCAGCACTATCTCAAGATCAAGGATACGGCCAAAACTGTCCTCAAGAGTGTTCCGGCCGTGGGCTGGCCCATGATAAAGATCGGCCGCGCCGTCGAAGAGGCCGTAAAGAAGATCTTTTTCCCGGGCCTAGTCTTTAAGGAACTCGGGATCAGATACATCGGTCCCGTTCAAGGACATAATATTTCTTCACTCATCGAGGTTTTTGAGGAGGCCAAAAAATACGACGGCCCCGTGCTCATCCACTGTGTCACAAAAAAAGGGAGGGGTTACGGCCCGGCCCAGAAAGACTCCTCGGCCTTTCACGGGACATCTCCCTTTGATATTGAAACAGGAAAATCTCTCAATAAAAACAAGAGGCTCTCTTACTCGAAAGTTTTTGGTCAGACCGCGGTTAAGGTGGGGGAGGCGGACGACAAAGTTGTCGCCATTACGGCGGCTATGCGGGAAGGAACGGGTCTTGTTGAATTCGCAAATAAATTTCCCGATCGATTCTTCGATGTGGGCATTGCCGAACAGCATGCGGTCGATTTTGCATCGGGCCTGGCTCTCAATGGATTTAAACCTATCGTGGCCATCTATTCGACATTTCTCCAGAGGGCCTATGACCAGCTCTACCATGATGTATGCCTGATGGATGTCCCCATCGTGTTTGCTCTGGACCGCTCGGGGATTGTTCCCGATGACGGACCCACCCACCAGGGAATCAATGATATCGTCTATCTCCGCCATCTTCCCAACATGATTGTAATGGCCCCCAAGGATGAAAATGAGCTGCAGCACATGATCCATTCGGCCCTGTCCTACGCGCACCCGGCGGCCGTGCGGTTCCCCAAAGGAAAAGGCGTCGGAGTGGAGATGGACGCGGCGTTGAAGACTCTTCCTCTTGGGAAAAGTGAAAAGCTCAAGGAGGGACAAGATCTTCTCCTGGCCTTTGGAAGTATGGTCTACCCTGCTCTTGATGCCGCTAAAGCACTCGAAAAGGAGGGAATTTCCCTGGCAGTGGTCAATGCCCGTTTTGCCAAACCATTAGATGAGGAGGTTCTTCTCCAATACGCACGGTCCGGGGGAGTGATTGTAACGGTGGAGGAAGCCGTCCTGGCCGGTGGATTCGGGAGCGCGGTGCGGGAGTTTTTGGACAGCGAGAAAAAATTTGACCTGCGGTTCAAACCCATTGGTCTTCCCGTCGAGATCTATCCTGTCGGAAAAGTGGACCAGATCAAACGGATGTATGACCTGGACACGGAAGGGCTGATCAAGCAGATCAAAGAATTCTATAAATCCTGAGGTACTTTGAAAGACCGTGCCGATAAGATGGTTGTGAGTGCAGGGCTGGCGGAGAACCCCAAGAAAGCACAGGCTCTGATTATGGCCGGACTTGTCTTTGCCGACGGGCAGAAGGTGGAGAAGGCGGGGCAGCTCCTAGATGTTGAACGGGTGTTGACCCTTAAGGAAAAACTTCCTTTTGTCAGCCGAGGAGGATTAAAGCTTGATGAGGCGTTGAAATCGTTTGCCCTTTCCCTAGAACTAGAAGGAAAGATTGCGGCCGATATCGGGGCCTCGACCGGTGGCTTTACGGACTGCCTTCTCAAGAGGGGGGTCGCTAGAGTGTACGCCGTCGATGTGGACACGCGGCAGCTCGACATGAAACTCAGGGAAGATCCCCGGGTGGTGCTTGTGGAAAAAAATGCCCGATATCTTGAAAAAAAGGATATTTCCGGTCTCTTGGATATCGTGACTATCGATCTTTCCTTTATCTCGGTGCTCAAAGTGCTCCCGGCCGTTAAAAATATAGTGGAGGATGGAGTGGTGGTGTCCTTAATTAAACCCCAGTTTGAAGTCGAACGGCATCAGGTGGGGAAAAAAGGAATCGTCCGGAACCGGGCGCTCCATGAGGGAGTGCTGCTCTCTATCGCCCAAGGGGCATCGGCAATCGGATTTTCTTTTGTAGATGCCATGAAACCCACTGTCCGCGGGCGAAAGGGAAACCAGGAATATTTTTTTCTCTGGAAGAAAAAGGTTAAGGGAGAAAAGCCATCTGTTGTGATTTCTGATATAATCAAGGAGGCTGTTTGGGATGAGAAACATTAAGCATGTCGGTTTTGTCATAAAGCCCCACGCCCCAGAGGCGGAAAAAGCTCTAGAAGAGCTCCTCCAATACTTCGACCGAAAAGATATTGAATGTCTTCTCGAAGAGGCCGCCGCCGAAAAGCTAGGTTTAAAGGAAGGCGTAAAAAGAGAAGACCTCCCGTCCCGCGTGGATCTGGTGATTGTATTGGGCGGAGACGGAACGCTTCTGACCATCGCACACCTGGCCGCGCAGGACAAGATTCCTGTTCTGGGCGTCAATTTGGGAAGCCTCGGATTTCTGACAGAAGTGCCCCTCGATGAGGCTTTCCTGACCCTGGATGCCTTTCTGGAGGGAAATACAAAGATTGTCAGCCAGAGGCGCCTGCTTGATGTTTTTTATAGAGGAGAGACGTCCTGTTGTCTTAATGATGTGGTGATCAACAAGGGCGCTCTGGCACGGATGATCCAGGCTAAAATTTGGATCGACGAAAAAGAGATTGTCACCACTCGCGCCGACGGTCTGATCATCTCGACTCCCACGGGTTCTACGGCCTATTCTCTTTCGGCCGGGGGGCCTATCATCCAGCCCTACATTCCCGCTATCATCATTGCGCCAATCTGCCCTCACACCCTGTCCTTCCGCCCCATGGTTATCGCCTCGAGCTCGACCATCAAGATCAAGCTTGTGGCCGGAGAAGAGGCCTATCTGACCCTGGACGGGCAGAGAGGCTACAAGATGGACATCGACGACATCATAGAGGTGCGCACCTCGTCGCTGGAGCTTACACTCGTCTCCTCCCCCAAACGCAACTACTTCGACCTGCTCCAGGAAAAACTCAGCTGGGGATAACCCCTCAGATTGACATTTATTAGGGGGGGGATTATCATGGATTTTACGATCACAAAAGGAGAAGATCATGTCAGAAGATATTATTGAAGTCACAGATTCGACTTTTGAAAAAGACGTTCTTAAGTCCGACACGCCTGTCCTTCTGGACTTTTGGGCCGTCTGGTGCGGACCTTGCAAGATCATTGTTCCTTCCCTGGAGAATATCGCTAAAGAATATAAAGGCCGTTTAAAAGTGGCCAAAATGAATGTAGATGAAAGCCCGATGACCCCCTCCAAATTTTCCGTAATGAGCATCCCAACCCTTCTCCTCTTTCAGGGCGGCGAGATCAAAGAGACTATTATTGGGGCCCTTCCCCAAAAGAAAATAGAAGAAGCCATAAACAAGCATCTATGAGTGAAATTTACGATGTCGTCATTATTGGCGCCGGGCCTGGGGGCCTGTCAGCGGGAATCTACACCGGACGGGGTAGACTCAACACCCTCATTCTCGAAAAAGGGATCCCAGGCGGACAGATTCTCCTGACTGATTTTGTGGAAAACTATCCGGGATTTCCTGATGGTGTTGTGCCCTTTGAGCTGATGGAAAAATTCCGTTTGCAGGCCGAAAAGTTCGGGGCCAAGATCATACAGGATGAAGTCGAAAGGATTGAAAAAAAAGACGACCTGTGGAATGTTGTGGCCGGACAGGGAGAATACAAGACGCGCACGGTGATTATCGCCACGGGTTCGACTCACAGGAAGTTGGGACTCGAGAACGAAGGCAAGTATCTCGGGAGAGGGATCTCCTACTGCGCTACATGTGACGGAGCGTTTTTTAAGGAAAAGGATCTGGCCGTGGTAGGGGGAGGCGACTGGGCACTCACGGAAGCCCTGTTTCTGACAAAATTCTGCCGGTCGCTCAAACTCATTCATCGCCGCGACAAATTCCGGGGGGAACAGATTCTCCAGGAGCGTGTCTTTGAAAACGAAAAGATCACGGTCGTCTGGGATTCGATTGTAACCCGTATATCAGGTTCGGCCACCCTTGAATCTTTGACGCTTCAGAATGTCAAGACTCAGGAGACTTCAGAAATAAAGGTGCAGGGATTTTTTATCTCTGTCGGACTCGATCCCAACTCTAAGTTTGTCGAAAAGCTGCTCGAACTCAATGAGTGGCGGGAAATCATAGTCCAGAAAAACATGGCGACATCACAGCCGGGAATATTTGCAGCCGGAGATGTGTGTGATGCCTGCCCCGAGCAGATGGCCACAGCCGTCGGCACGGCCGTCGCCGCCGCCATTGGCATCGAAGCCCTCCTCCGGAAGTACTAAGTTAAAAATTGAAGCCAGACATTGATAATGTGAATTATTTTTTTACAATAATTCACATTATCAATGTCTGGCTTCAATTTTTATTTAGATTTTAGCTCTTTTAGTTCTTTGATGAGTTCGGGGATTTTTTTGATGTTGGCCCACATTCTCCAGAAATCCCTGATCTTCATGTGAGGACTGCCCACAACCGTTATCCCGGCCGGGATATCACTTATCACTCCGGCCTGGGAGGCGATGATCACGTTATCTCCGATATTGATATGATCGCGAATCCCTGCCTGCCCTGCGATGATCACGTTTTTCCCTATCTTTGAGCTTCCCGCAATGGCTGCCTGAGCGAGGATGATGGAGTTTTCGCCGACTTCAACACTGTGGGCGATATGGACGAGGTTGTCGATCTTGGTCCCCCTGCGGATAATGGTTTTGTCCATGGCGGCTCTATCGATAGTCGTATTGGCCCCTATTTCCACATCGTCTTCGATGATGACGGTTCCCATCTGAGGAATCTTGATATGCCTGCCGTCCCCTTTCCGGGCATAACCAAATCCATCGGCTCCGATAACCGTCCCATTATGCAGGATGACCCTGTTTCCAAGAGTGCAGCCTTCCCGCACTGTCACCTGTGAGTGCAGGATGCAGTCCGTTCCGATTTTAACGTACGGATAGATATCGACATGAGGGAAGATGACCGTCCCGTCCCCGATCTCTACCTCCTCTCCCACCACAGAATAGGCTCCGACCGCCACATCCTTTCCTAGCTTGGCTGACTCGGCCACCACCGCTTTCGGATGAATTCCGGACTCAGGGAGATAGGGCTGAAAAAAAATCTTTATGGCCTCTAAAAATGTCAGATGGGGTGTTTTGGAGCGCAAATACGGGATTTTTCCCGGCTTTTCTTCCAGAGAAACAATGGCTGCCGATGCCCTTGTCTGCTCAAACAAGGGCCTGAACTTGGAAAGGGCCAGGAAGACGAGATTGCCCTCCTCTGCAGATTCCAGGCTCGCGACACCGTGAATGGTCACATCTCCATCCCCTTCGAAGGGACATCCCAGCCTCCGGGCCAGTTCGGCCACAGTCAGGCACAAAGGGTTTTCAGACTTTTTGCTCATGTGTCCTCTCGTTTAAAACGGTTGTCAGTTCGGCCCCCAAGAGCAGGAGAATGAGTGAGAAGGTGATCCACAGCAGAAAGAAGATAATGGATGTCAGCGTTCCCTTAACCAGCTGATTGAACACAATCCCGATGGCCGAAAAATGAGCCAAATAGTAGGCGAAAAATCTCTTAAAAACTTCCCACAACAGCGCGATGATGGATGCGGAGAATAGGGCCGCCTTGGTATAGACCTTTATTTCCGGGATAAACTTGTACATGACAAAGAGCACAAGAAATGTCAACGTGTAGGGGATCAGGTACTGGAGAAAAAAGTTATTTGCCAGCGAGACAAACTCCGGATTGATGTGTTCGGCCACAAAGACGCTGCTTCTTATCGACCGGTGGATAGCCGTCCAAATAGCGGTTATGGACAGTGAAATCAGCATGATCACACCGATGATAAACATCAGGATGTACTCTATCAGCCGGTTGTAAAAAAAGGACTTCTGGTACTGGGCCTTAAAGATGAAATTGATGGAGTTGATCAGCCGTGAAAATAAAAAGCTCGCCGCGACAAGGGAGCCGAGTATCCCGAAGAGTCCCAGGTTACCGATGTAGAGGGGGATGGTTTGAATTTTTTCCAGGAACAGCGGATCGATCTGGGCAAAGAACTCCTCCGAGAAGATGTTGAGGCTCCGGAACGCAAACTCGGGATCCCCCAGGATCTTTGTGCTTACAAAGGCAAATAGTGCCGCCACAGGAATAGAGCAAAGCAGCGCAAAATAGGAAATCGTGATAGCGTGGTTGCCGATCCTGTCTTCACTGGCGCGCTTAAATGTCGTTCGAATAATGTCGAAGACAGGGAGACTCATACGTTTATTTTAAACACAAAACAGGGTCTTTGGCGAATCCTTTTTCTTAGAGGTAATTCCCCCAGTTAATCATGATGATCATAATCGAGATGAGCAGGGCATAGATAACCAGTGTTTCGATCAGAACCAGCCCGAAGATCGCGAGAAACCGGATGTGTGGAGCGGCACCGGGGTTCCGTGAAATACCATCAAGCGCTGTGCTGATGGCTTTCGACTGGGCATAGGCTCCCGCAGCTGAAGCGATCGCGATAACGGCTCCACCAACAATCAGGGCCCACATGTAGAGAGTGGCTCTGTTGTCAGTGACGTCTTCGGTCTGTGCGAACATGGGGACGCTGGCAATAACGAGCAAAAAGACGAGAAGTCCTAGGGTTTTAAATTTCTTTGTCATCGTATTCTCCTTTGGTGTTGATTAATTTTCTTCCTCATGGGCCACGGCTCCCGCGATATAGATACAGGACAGCAGTACAAAGACAAACGCCTGGATTAATCCTGTAAAAATCGCTATCGCCATAAAAGGCAGCGGCAGAAAGAAGGGGATGATCGAGGCGATCACCACAATCAGCAGTTCCTCTGCAAAGATGTTGCCAAAAAGACGGATGGACAGCGATATGGGGCGGGAAAAATGGCTTATAATTTCTATAGGAACCATAAGCGGGGCCAGAAAAGGGATAGGGCCTGTAAAATGTTTAAGATACTTACCCACTCCCTGGGCTCTAATCCCCTGCCAATGGTAATAGACAAAAACGCAAAGAGCACAGCCCAATGTGACATTGATCTTGCTTGTGGGCGACATAAATCCCGGAATCAATCCGATAAGGTTGCCCAGGAAAACGAAGAGACCCAAAGTGGCGATCATGGGGACATATTTTTTCCCTTCTTCGCCGATGGTATCCGTGAGCAGCCCCTCAAAAGTTTCAATGATAAGCTCCATAAAACTCTGGAGCTTAGAGGGAACGAGTTCGCGCTTGCGGGAGGCCAGGCCTAAAAACAGGACGAGAAAGATGGCGATAATCAAACACATGATAACGTAGTCGGGGATAAAGTGTGCCGGGTCATGGACTTCGATCCCGAAAATGCCGAGAAACGAAGCGAGAGGTTTGCCGAGCAATCTATTGATAAACTCGACAAGGCCCAGACTGTGTTCTAATTCTTCCATTGTTTTAGTTTAGCCAACTCTCTAAAAGCTTCAATCAAAAATACAGGTATTATCATCGAAAAGCCAACGACAAACGCTAAAATCTTAGTCGAAAAAAAGATGATTATAATAAAAAAGATGGCAAGAATCAATAGAATCCGGACAATATACAGGGGGATAGCCGATCGTAGTGATTTTTTTTACCGGGAGTGATGATTTTGGAAATAGTCTGCTTGAGCCAGTAGAAGTTGAGCATGGAAAAAAGCCCTCCTGCGAGCACGAGAAGGGCGATGAGAGAGTCGAAAAGAATAAATCCGGCTGTGGCAGCGATAATAGAGCAGAGGAGGGTTTCAAGAGGGACACGACTGAGGATTTTTTCCTCGGTGTTGTCGGTAATTTCCAATGAAGGTTCATCTCTAGTCATTTAATCCATCCTCTAAGATTTCTGTCCCAAGTGTTTCGCGACAATCTAACCGTCTTTATATTTGTTCAATCCTCTCAATAGGCTGATAAATCCCGAGGCCGTGCCAAGAAAAAAAAAGAGCAGCGTCATCCAAGGGCTTGTGTTCAGCCATTTGTCCAGCATATACCCGAAAAAGAGCCCCACGATGATGGATGAGGGCAGCATGAGAGCGAGTGAACTGACACCTGCAACCTTACTGAAATTGATCCGCGACGTCCTCTTTTTAAGCATCTGGAGGCCCTATTTTAACATAGAAAGAGGAAAAATGGGACACGGTGTTTTCAGGGGAAGCATCTCCATTTCTGTGATTTATTTTAGAGTCGGACGGAACCCTTACGAGGTATGTCTCCATTCCTCGCTGAAGCTTCCGGGCGGAGACACACTTCTCGACGTCCATCCGACTCTACTAAAGGTGATAAATAAATGATGCTTCCCTCCTCAGT
>JAZFSR010000120.1:0-3572 GCA_036446295.1 Candidatus Aminicenantaceae bacterium | reverse complement strand
TCCCTGACTCCACCAGCATATTTAGTTTCAAGTTACTTTCATCGTCTACACGTATTGTAAGGACTGTATTTCTCGAGGACAGGGTTCTGTCGAGAATTTTTTTAATAGATTCAGCGGTTTTTGACGCAAATTTTTCAACTTGATGGCTAATATCTTCGAAGGTATCCTTGGGGATTCTTTTTTTATCTTCGGTTTTGGACTCACTGTCTGTTTTTTCGGTTGTCATCACATTCCTCCTAATGTAATTTGTAATTAAAATACATGTTACATGATTACAGTTGTCCTGTCAAGTATAGTAACATAGATGGAAACATCCCCATTTCCGTGATTTTTTTAGAGTTCTGGGAAAAACGAAGTGTGATTTCTAGTCACTTTACAGAACTCGCTCTGGAAATCACGGAAATGAGGTGTAAGAGGAAATAGAAAACAACCTAGACTAGAGGTCTAGATAGAATTGAAGACAATCGGCTAAACTATTTGAGTTACTCTTCTTTGTCCTCTTCCGGGGTTTCCTCAGGGGTTTCCTCATGACTTTCCTCATGACTTTCCTCAGGGGCTTCCTGCGGAGTTTCTTCATGAGTTTCTTCTGTTTCTTCTTCGAGCTGTTTTGTCCGTCTGGCATCTTTCATGCTGCTGATGCCTGCTATCAGGGCAATAAGTCCTCCGAAAAAAAGAATAGGGGGAATAAACCCAAAGACGAGTTCATAAAACTCCTGCCACCAGACAAAAACTGCTAGATAGGCGCCACCGGCCACTGCGCCGAGGCCAAAAAGAATTGCTAAAAATTTACCCATACTTTTATCTCCTAATTTGATGAGAAGATTTTTCGATGCGAATTATATCAGAATAAAATGGAGTTTAGCAATAGTTATTTGATGAGTAGTGGACGGGGAGAGGGTGTTGAGATAGAATAACGGAAATTGCTTTACCTTTGGTATAACCTAGCCAACAAGCAAAGTGAAGAAATAGATATTGATAAAAATCATGCTATCAAGTTGATATCATTGAAAAAGAATGAAGGTGTTGGTAGTTTTTATGAATAATTCAGGTAACGAAAGGAGGAGTTGGTATGACGCAAAAGAATTATTTTTGGGTGGTTATCTTTTTATTGATATTTGCCGGATTCAGTTTTCCCTTGTTCTCTGCTGAGGATAACGGTCCGTTTACGATTGGAACAATAACGGCTGAAGCAGGAGAAATCAAATCAGGTTATCTTCATGTCCCAACCAAATCTGATCCCGGTTGTGAAATCCCAGTCACTATTATCAATGGAGCGAAAAAAGGGAAAGTTCTGGCGCTGGTGGCGGGAGTTCATGGTTATTGCGTTTGGACTCAAGTATATCATTATCGATGCATCCAGAACAAAGGACATCAAGGATTCAAAATATCTGGGAAATACGGGCATCCTCCTCTACCTGATCCACACACCTCCGATAAGCAAAGGAGAACCACTTTTTGAAGTTGGACGGATAAAAAAATAGAGCACAAAAAAGAAGCTGCATTGAAGATCAAGTGTGTCATATTTGATATGGATGGTACTCTGATTGAGGCTCCCTATGACTGGAACAAGATCCGATCGGATTTAGACACCCGGGGTAAACCTATTTTAGCCTATATCTCAGAATTAGATGAGCCTGAAAGGTCTCTGAAGTGGGAAATACTTGAAAAATATGAACATGAGGCGACCTTAAATGCCACCATCAAAGAGGGGATTCCTGAACTTATGGATTTTCTTGAGAAATCAGGAATATTAAGGTTTCTGGTAACAAATAACAGCAAAAAAAATGTTTCTTTTCTTTTGGATAAATTCAATCTGGAATTTGAATATGTCCTCACCAGAGAAATTGGTCTCTGGAAGCCGTCTGGAGCTCCCTTTTTAGCGGCCCTAAGGGCGTTCAATATAGCAGAGGAAGAATGTTGCACCGTCGGAGACTCTGAGTTTGATATAAAGGCGGGAGTGGATGCTGGAATTCCCAATATTTTCATCCTTAATCCCACTGGGAAAAATTTCGAGTCGACTCAGGCAGAGATGTTTGTGTCTATTGAAGACATTCAGAAAAAAATTGAAAGCCTGGTTGGTGAAGCCTGTTTGTCCTGATTGAATTGTCTATCTGAGGAAACTTATTTGATTCTGTTTGAGTTTGAAGAGGTGTGAGAACAATATTCGTTCCGGAGGCGGCCCATGGAAAATCGTAATCCATTCAGGAGATATTATGTCCTTGGATTATTTCTTTTATTATGCTTTTCAACCACTCAAGTCTATGCGGATGGATTCATTATTCCACAACCTCGCCGGGGAGAGCTGATTCCTCCTCTAAGCGTGAAATACCACCGCGTCCAAGTCAATATCCTGGACCAGGTGGCAAAAACGACCATCGACCAGGTCTTTATCAATCACCATTCCAGGGATATTGAGGGCATGTATATTTTTCCTCTGCCTAAAGATGCATCGATATCTGAATTCTCCATGTATATTGGGGACAAAAAAATTGAAGGAGAAGTTCTCGATAGTGACCAAGCCCGCCGCGTTTATGAGGATATTGTGCGCAGGATGAAAGATCCTGCTTTGCTTGAATATGTGGGCCGGAACTTGTTCAGGGCCAGAGTGTACCCCATTCCTGCGAATGGCGAAAAAAGAATTAAAATTTCTTATACGGAAATCTTGAAATCTGAGGCCCGGCTTGTCCGCTATCTCTATCCATTAAACACGGAAAAATTTTCGGCTCGACCTATTGAAGATGTGTCCATCTCTGTGAATATTCGGACACGAATCCCGATTTCCAATGTGTATTCCCCTTCTCACAAAGTGTCGATAAAAAAACTCGAGAAGAATCACGTCAGGGCAGGATTCGAAGGAAAAAACATTAAGCCCAAGAAAGATTTCATCCTCTATTATTCTCTTTCTGAAGACAATATTGGTTTGTCGTTTATGAATTGGAGTGATGTAGAGGATAACTATTTTCTATTCCTGGCCTCTCCCTCCTTTGTGAGTCCAAAAACAAAAATAATCAACAAGAATATCATGTTTGTCCTGGACAGCTCGGGAAGCATGAGTGGAAAAAAGATTGTCCAGGCCAAAGAAGCAGCCCGGTTTGTCACCAATCATCTGGATCCTGGCGACATGTTCTCCGTGATTGATTTTGACGATGGTGTGGATTATTTCTCTCAGAAAATGGTTGAGGCATCCCAAGAAAACATTGAAAAAGCGCTCCGTTTTGTGGAAAACATCGAAGACTCGGGAGGGACAAACATCAACGAGGCCCTCTCTGATGGGCTGGAGATGTTCACAAAGAGTGAAAGGCCTTCTTACATCCTGTTTCTTACGGATGGACTTCCTACGGTTGGAGTGACAGATACTGCTGCCATCTTGAAAAATATAAGCAGAGCCAATGACAAAAAGTCCCGGATATTTGTTTTTGGAATTGGTTATGATGTCAATACGGAACTCCTTGACAGGATATCATCCGATAACCGGGGAACTTCTGTTTATGTGAGCGAAAATGCGCGCTTGCCGCGCTGCTCGACGCCATCTGCTTCTGCAGCGCTATGCGATTCCTCAGCAGTTGCGCCTC
>JAZFSR010000119.1:0-2162 GCA_036446295.1 Candidatus Aminicenantaceae bacterium | reverse complement strand
TATTGATGTTCCATCTTTTTTAGGATTTCAGGGAAAATAATGTCTTCTGAAAACCGAATGTTCGCATTTTCGGAGCGGATTTTATCGAGAGCATCTATGATATCCGTTTCGAGTTGATCCTCAGTAAGCAATAATTCAAGGGAAAGGAAATCTGCAGTTTCTTGGTTCCCTATCTTCGCTAAAACAGAGACTATAGAAATCCTGACATCCAAATCCTCGTCCTCAGCACTCAAATAATCCGAAAGAGTCCCGATTATCTTTGTCCCGTATTTGACTAGTGCCGCCGAGGCATCGGATTGAGTGAGAGGGTTTTTGAGTTTTTCGATAATTAGGGGAAGATACTCTCTTAGCTTCAGTTTTGCCGTACTCTCCATCGCATAACGGCTCACATCCAGCGAATCGTCTTCAATAAGGTCTTCGAGCTTCTCGACGAGGGGAGAGTTTGCTTCCATTAGGCCTAAACCTTTGGCCAGTTCCATTCTGGCGGTTTCCGAATCTTCGTCGTCCGCATCCATGACCTTATCCATATAGCCCTTCATGATTTCCTGATAGGAATCCAGCTGCATGATTTCTTTGATTTCCTTTTCATCTCTCTTGTCGATCAAAGAGTCATCCATTTGAGGAGCGAAAGTGGCTCCCTCTGTCTGGAAGAGAACATCCATGGAAGAGATCTTCATCTCGTTTGATTTGTATCCAATGAGTTTTCTGACCTCCGGAGTGAGTTTGTCCTTTTTTGTCAGATCGAAGAGATCCATGGCATACAATACATCACTTCTGTTCTTGTCCTCGAGTGTGTCCAGAATGAGCTTCATAAAGTCGACATCCAGTTTCTCATCCACAATGGCATCGGCACGCTTCCAGTGGAGTTTCAACTTGTTCTTAACTGTATTTGTATATTCCTTGCTGACTTTTATATTGAGGACAATCCAGGCGGCAATAAAAAGTACTGAAAAAAGGCTGACGAGCCTGACCCGTCTTGCCACATCGAAGTCAGTCTCTTCCGGTATGGCCGTTAAGACAGTCTCTTCTACTGTGGCCGTTTCGGGTATATCTGAAGGGTTTGTTGAAAATCTTGGAATTATGAATAGAATCAGCAATAAGATTAAAGCACCGGCACCCTTAGCGACCCGGTTGATAAACATGTCAATAAATATTTTGGCTCTGTTCTTAATCTCCGGAGAGACAGGAATAAACAATAGCTCTCTTACGGACTGGTTGATAGAAAATGAGAGACTTTTATCGCTGGTTTTGATAATGATGGCAAAGACAAGTCCGGCTGTAATGGCAAAAACGGCCAATCCAAGAGAACAGAAAAGTATGGTTATAGGATAAAGAAGCAGGGCAAAACGTACGCCATACCGTTTGATGAGTTTACTGGTCAGAAAAAGTTGGAAGAGGAGGGGAATAACCAGGAGGCCGGCTTCGAAATATCCAAAAATAAACATATAGTCTTTTTTCGCAAATTTGTATTCAATAAAGGTTTTTGCCTGAAAATCGATGAGAGTCGAGACGATTTCTGTCAGGGCGACCACAGCGGCCAGAAGCATAAGATATTTATGTTTGCGTACGGCATCCAAACTCGTCCGAAATCCCACCTTTGCTGGCTTTTTTTGCCTGATGGTTTGTTTTTCGGAAATTTTGTCCTGAATCTTATTACGTTTTTGCCATATAAAGATGTAATTGATGAAGATGCAGCTGATAATAAGTATCCCTGTGGCAATATATAGAAGATAATCGGGGATAATCCTGCCGAAAAATCCGGCAAAAAGCCCACCGATAATACCACCAAGGATACCGCCACTCCCAAAAAAACCGATCAATCTCTTGGCCTCTCTGGGATTAAACACATCGTTGATGACAATCCAGAACTGGGTGATTAAAACAATAACGAACACATTTGACCAAATCCAAAACGTCAGAGGAAGCCATGATGGAGCCGCTACTTTCCCCATAAACAACATTCCAAACAGGGGAGCGGTCACGATGAAAAAGATAAGGCTGGACACAATGAGGGCCCGCCTCGGGACTTTTTCCTGAAGTTTTGTATGAAAAGTTACCACAAATCCCATCAACACGGCTGTCCATAAATAAGCAATGGGAAGTGAAAGGGATCCCTCTAATATCAGATATTTAGCATTTTTAACGGTTTGAATGATGGAATT
>JAZFSR010000118.1:0-17849 GCA_036446295.1 Candidatus Aminicenantaceae bacterium | reverse complement strand
ACGCCTGTTGAAACTGAAAAAATTCCATAGAGAAAATGCCTCTCCCTTGAGTGAGAGTCCTCAGGGTTGAAGCATATCCGAACATTTCTGCTAGGGGAACGAGAATTTTAACGACTCGAGATCCCCCTCTCATTTCCATTTCCATTATTTTCCCACGCCTTGCGTTGATATCCCCTGTAATATCTCCAAGATACTCATCCGGAACCACAACCACCAGACTCATAACCGGTTCCAGTAATACAGGGTTGGCCTTTTTCACCGCATCTTTAAACGCCATTGATCCGGCAATTTTGAACGCCAAGGGCGTGCTGTCATCTTCTTTAAAAGAGCCATCTAAAAGCGTCGCTTTGACATCTGTCATCGGAAATCCGGCCAGCAGTCCCACTTCCATGGCTTCTTGGATTCCGATTTCAATATATGAAATGAATGCTGCGGAAAGATCTGTCTGACTCCGATTTTCAAACTCGAATCCCTGACCCGTGTCTAAAGGTTCTATTGAAATGACACAACGGGCAAAGACCCCTTTTCCAGCAGTTTGCCGCACATATTCACTCTCTCCCTGTGCAAACATTGTGATTGTTTCCTTGTAGGCCACGTGAGGTTTGCCTAGATTAGCCTGAACCCCAAACTCCTTTTTCATGCGATCCATAAGAATTTCCAGATGCAGCTCTCCCATACCTTGCACAAGCATTTGCCCAGTCAAAGGATCCTGAATCACATGGAATGTAGGATCCTCTTTAGTCAACTTGGATAATGCATTCGCCAATTTCTCGTGCCCTGTACGGGATTTTGGTTCGATATGAGCGGACAAAACAGGCTTGGGAAACGTAATGGATTCCAGGACTATCGGGCGATTCCGCACACATAATGTATCACCGGTTGAGAGTGTTTTCATGCCGCAAAATGCAGCTATATCTCCGGCATAAACTTCTTTGATATCCTTTCTTTTGTTCGAATTCATCTCTAACAGACGAGTCACCCGCACTTCCTCGCCTCTTGATGAGTTGAAAACCATCGATCCCACTCTAGCCTTTCCCGAGTAAACTCGGAAAAAAGAAAGAGAGCCAACATAAGGGTCACTCATGATTTTATAAACCAAAGCAGAAAAGGGTTCAGAATCCAAAGCCTTCCTTGTTTCCTCTTTATGAGTTCGGGGATGAAGCCCAGTTACCGGTGGAATATCCACGGGAGAAGGGAGGTAAAACAAAACGGCATCCAGAAGAGGATGAACCCCTTTGTTTCTCAAAGAAGCTCCAAAAAGAACAGGAACAAATTGATGGGATATTGTCCCTTTTCTGATTGCACGGCGTATAAGCTCCGGAGATATTTTGGCTTCATCCAGATACATACACATCACATCGTCATCCGTGTCACTGATTTGCTCTAGCATCTGATGTCTCTTTTTTTTAGCTTCCTCTAAATATCCTTCAGAAATATCTCTTACCGTGTACTTCGTTCCTAATTCTTCATTGCTCCAAACGATCTCTTTCATCTCTATAAGGTCAATGACACCTCTAAAGGTATCTTCTTTCCCGAGCGGTATCTGAATGACCAATGGTTTGGTCGCTAACCGTTCCTTCATGGCAGCCACGGCCTTGTCCGGATCGACACCTAAACGGTCCATCTTGTTGACATAGACAATGCGTGGAACATTGTACCTGTCAGCCTGTCTCCAGACAGTTTCTGTCTGGGCCTCGACTCCTCCGACTCCGCAGAGGATAATGACGGCACCGTCCAAGACTCTTAGAGATCGCTCGACTTCAACCGTAAAATCAACATGGCCGGGAGTATCGATTATGTTTATTTGGTGGTCATTCCAGTAACAAGTTGTCACCGCAGAAGTTATCGTAATTCCACGTTCCTGTTCCTGTTCCATCCAGTCCATAACTGCCGTACCTTCATCCACTTCTCCCATCTTGTAGGTTATACCTGTATAGTACAAAATCCGCTCTGTCGTGGTCGTCTTCCCCGCATCGATATGAGCCATAATACCAATGTTTCTGACTCGTTCGATCGGGTGTCTTCTTTCCAACTCTTCTCTCCATTTTGTTTTGAGATAAACTCTTTATCGTTTTACCACCGGTAGTGGGCAAAAGCTCTGTTGGCTTCAGCCATTTTGTGAGCATCCTCTCTCTTTTTAACTGCACCACCCCGATTATTCACAGCATCCATGATTTCAGCAGAGAGTTTTTCGATCATGCTTTTTCCATTTCTCTCTTTGGAATACTTGACAACCCATCGCACGGCCAAGGAATTGGAACGATGCACGGGAACCTCGATTGGCACCTGATATGTCGCTCCACCGACTCTTCTGGATTTGGTCTCTAAAAATGGGTGGACATTATCGATGGCTTTTTCAAACATCTTGAGCGGGTCCGATTTTGACATCTCCTTTACCCTCTCCATAGATCCGTATACAATTTTTTCCGCAGTGCTTTTTTTTCCAGCTCCCATGATTGTACGGACAAATCTTGAAATGAGCGTACTATTATAGAGATGGTCAGGTTTCAGCTTTCTCTTTTTGATAGTTCCTCTTCGGGGCATTTTTAACTCCTGCAGAATTTACTTTTTCTCTTTGGGCCTTTTCGTCCCGTATTTGGATCGTCCCTGGTTCCGGTCTTGAGTGCCCTCGCAATCCAGAGTCCCTCGAATAACATGGTACCGAACTCCAGGCAGATCTTTAACCCTTCCACCACGGATGAGAACGATCGAATGTTCTTGAAGATTGTGGCCAACTCCGGGAATATAGCCAGTCACTTCTATATTGTTTGTTAACCGAATTCTGGCCACCTTTCGCATGGCTGAATTGGGTTTTTTTGGCGTCGTCGTAAAGACTCGAGTACACACACCACGCTTCTGGGGGCATTTCTCTAGAGCGGGAGATTTGCTCTTGTACTTCTTCGCTACTCTCCCTTTTCGAACTAGCTGATTGACAGTTGGCACACTCGTCTCCTTACACTAAAATTTCATTCATCCCGATTTGCCAGAATCCGTTGGACGAATGACCGGATAATAGCAAACCTCTCTATCTATGTCAAGGATATTAATACAGTTAGAGGTAAATCTAATTTTCAAGCTGAAGGTCTATTCCCTCACTTATTTCTTCAGTCTCATCGTCTATTAATTCCACATCCCGATAGAATTTGTAACCTGTTCCGGCAGGAATTAATCTACCCATTATTATATTTTCCTTGAGTCTTCTCAAATGATCCACTTTACCATAAAGGCTGGCCTCAGTCAGAACGCGGGTTGTCTCCTGAAAGGATGCCGCCGCAATAAAGCTTTCTGTGCTTAAAGCACTTTTTGTAATCCCAAGAAGGAGTGGTCGGGCCTTCGCTGGCTTTCTTCCAGCCTTAATATGTTCCTCATTCTTCGCCTGAAAGCTAAACTTGTCAAGCTGTTCATCGATCAAGAAATCCGTATCGCCAACTTCTTCGACTTTCACCCACCTCAGCATCTGACGAATGATGATTTCCACATGCTTATCATTGATAGCCACCCCCTGGAGCCTGTAGACTTCCTGGATTTCCTTCAGGAGGTACTCTGCCAGTTCTTTTTCTCCAAGAACACGAAGAATATCATGAGGATTCACGGGGCCATCCATCAGCGGCGTTCCGGCTTTGACTTTCTCCATCTCTCCAACACTCAAATGGGCTCCCTTGGGAATAAAATACTCCTTCTCTCCTCCTCGCTCGTTATGTACGGTCAACTTTCTGTGGCCACGAACCAATCCTCCAAACTTGACTACCCCGTCTATTTCAGAGATGACAGCCGGAATTTTGGGTTTTCTGGCTTCAAAGAGTTCCTCTGCTCGTGGTAAACCTCCCGTTATGTCTTTGGTACGCGAAGCTTCTCGAGGGATCTTGGCTAAAACGTCACCCGCAAAAACCGGATTTTTGTCCTTAACCTCCAGATTTGCTCCAGATGGAAGATAGTATTTCTTCAGGACATTATTGTTTTTATCCTTGATCAGCATATGGGGCTGCATCTTTTCATCTTTAGGATCGATGATAACAGGGGCAATTTTACCCGTACCCTCATCCAGAGTCTCTTCCAGGGTGATGCCTAAAACAACATCATGGAAACTGACGGTGCCCGTTTTCTCAGTCAAAATAAATGTGTTGAACGGATCCCATTCAGCAAAAGTGCTTCTGGCTTTTATTGCAGCGCCATCCTGCACCAATAGTTTTGCCCCATAGGGAACTTGATAGTGCTCGACTTCACGACCCCTATGATCGACAATGGCGAGTTTGGCATTTCTGTTGACTACAACCAGGATTCCATCCTTATTGCTGACAGAGATTATGTTATTGAATTTGACAGCTCCATCATTCTTTGCTTCTAACTTAGATTTTTCTGTCCCACCCATGGCAACCCCTCCGATATGGAAGGTTCTCATGGTCAGCTGCGTCCCCGGTTCTCCGATAGACTGCGCCGCAATGACACCAACCGCTTGTCCCAATTGAACGAGGTTGCCAGTAGACATATCCCGGCCATAGCATAACAGACAAACACCTTTTTTCGATTCACATGTCAGCAGTGAACGGATTTTCATCCTTTCAATTCCCAGATTTTCCAGCGTATTTGCCGTGTCCTCAGAGATGTCTTTATTCATATCCACTATGATTTTATTTGTGTCAGGATGAACAATTTTTTCCAAAGCTGTCCGTCCGACAATTCTATCCACGAACGGTTCGATGAGCTCTCCGTTTTCGACGATTGCCGAGACAATGACACCCTTAAGAGTTCCACAGTCTTCTTCATCGATGATGACTTCCTGTGAGACATCGACAAGTTTTCGTGTTAAATATCCGGAATTGGCTGTCTTTAATGCCGTATCTGCAAGTCCCTTTCGCGCACCGTGTGTGGAGATAAAATACTGCACCACATTCAGGCCTTCACGCAGGTTGGATATGATGGGCATTTCAATAATCTCTCCAGAAGGTTTACTCATCAGGCCTCTCATTCCCGCGAGCTGACGGATTTGCTGCTTGTTCCCTCGAGAACCGGAATCCGCCATCACATAAAGCGGATTCAATTCCGGTCCCTCAAAACTGACTCTTTTCATTTCCTCGATCATGGCAGCAGCAACGTCTTCAGTCAGATTTCCCCAGATAGTGATAACCTGGTTGAACCGCTCTCCCGAAGAGAGTGTTCGACCTTTGTAAAGATCTTCGATTTTACGAACCTCTTTCTGGGCCTTCTCCACAAGAGAAGTCTTTGCTGCGGGGATAATAAAATCATCAATTCCAAGAGAAAATCCAGCTATGGTCGCGTAATCAAATCCAAGTTTCTTCATCTTATCCAGGACATCGATGGTTGTTTCGGGCCCCTCTTTCAGATAGATGAAGTGCACCAGGCTTTCTAATCCCTTCTTTTTGAACTTTCCATTGATAAAGGGAACATTGTCCGGGAGTATGCTGTTAAAAATAATCCGTCCAGGTGTCGTTTCAATGAGCTGCTTGTCATACACTTTAACGGGACAGGTCATAATGGCCTGATCATCATAGTATGTCGACAAATTCATGAAAGAGCCGCTAAATCTCACTTTCATTCTCGCCTGAAGATCGATCTCTTTATTCTCATAAGCCAAGAGGACTTCAGTGAAAGTTGGAAAGATCCGGCCTTCTCCTCGTAAACCTTGTTTTTCCAACGAGATATAGTAACATCCTAAAACCATGTCCTGACTGGGAACGGCCACAGGCCGCCCATTTGCAGGAGAAAGAATATTCTGAGTGGCCAACATCAAAGTTTTCGATTCAATCTGAGCTTCAACAGATAGAGGAACATGAACAGCCATCTGGTCTCCATCGAAGTCGGCATTAAAAGCGGCACAAACTAAAGGATGAATCTGGATGGCTTTCCCCTCAATAAGAATGGGTTCAAATGCCTGAATACCCAAACGGTGCAGCGTGGGAGCACGATTGAGAAGAACTGGATGTTCCCTGACAACTTCTTCGAGAAAATCCCAAACTTCTGGTCTTTCCTGTTCGTGCCACTCTCTTGCAACTTTAACACTGGGAACCAGTCCCTCCTTTTCCAGTTTATGGAAGATGAAAGGTTTAAACAGTTCCAGTGCCATTTTTTTTGGGAGACCACATTGATTCAGTTTGAGTTCAGGTCCAACGACAATGACTGATCGTCCTGAATAGTCCACTCTTTTTCCAAGGAGGTTCTGACGGAACCTTCCCTGTTTTCCTCTAAGTGCTTCACTCAAAGATTTCAGTGGCCTACGATTAGCTCCCAGATGGACACGCCCCCTTTTCCCATTGTCAAAAAGGGCGTCAACCGCCTCTTGAAGCATTCTTTTCTCATTCCGAATGATGAGTTCGGGAGCTCTCAGTTCAATAAGTTTCTCCAGCCGGTTATTGCGATTGATCACTCGCCTGTACAAGTCGTTCAGATCTGAGGTCGCAAAACGTCCACCGTCCAATCGGACTAAAGGCCTGAGGTCTGGAGGGATAACGGGAATGACATCGAGAATCATCCATCCCGGCCGGTTTCCCGATTCTTTGAGAGCTTTGAAGATTCTCAGTCTTTTGGCATGCCGAAGTTTTCGCTGCTGGGACGTCTCTGTCTTCATGAGTTCACGAAGACGCTCTGCTTCTGCATTTATGTCTATCTGCATGAGAAGTTTCTTTATGGCTTCCGCTCCAATCTTTGCCACAAATTTATCTCCATATGTCTCTTGAGCTTCCTTGTATTCGTCCTCGGTTAAAAGCTGTTTTTCTTTGAGATCCGTGTCTTCCGGATCGATGACAATATAGGACTCAAAATAAAGGACCTTTTCCAAGTCCTTTATAGACAGATCCAAGACAAGCCCTACCCGGCTTGGGGTTCCTTTGAAAAACCAGATATGTGCCACGGGAGATGCCAGTTCGATATGACCCATGCGCTCTCGACGGACTTTCGAACGTGTCACTTCAACTCCGCAGCGCTCACAGATGATGCCTCTATACTTCATCCGCTTATACTTTCCGCAAAGGCATTCAAAATCATTGATAGGACCGAATATTTTGGCACAAAAGAGGCCATCCTTCTCAGGTTTAAACGTCCTATAGTTTATAGTTTCTGGCTTTGTGACTTCGCCCCAGGACCAGCTTCGAATTTTTTCAGAGGATGCGATGCTAATGCGAACTTGGTCAAAATCAAGTTTCGGTTTGCCTCCCATTGCTTGCCTCATATCCATCATTTGTCTCCTTCTAAAATTTGAGGGACATCCATTCCCCAGGGCAATATTTCTTCTTTATCCGATTTTTCTAATTCGACATTCAAACAAAGGCTCTGAAGTTCTCGGATAAGAACATTTACAGATTCAGGCAGGCCCGGAGAAAAATCTAAATCGCCTTTAACTATTGCCTTGTAGATTTGAGCACGGCCTTCAACATCATCTGACTTAGCCGTTAGCAGCTCTTGCAGAGTGTAGGCCGCTCCATAGGCTTCAAGTGCCCAGACTTCCATTTCTCCAAAACGCTGTCCGCCAAACTGGGCTTTTCCACCTAAAGGCTGTTGAGTAATCAGGGAGTAAGGACCGGTAGAACGCGCATGGATTTTATCATCGACAAGATGATAAAGTTTCATGATATACATATATCCAACGGTCACTTCATTATCAAACTTCTCTCCTGTGATTCCGTCAAAAAGTTCGATTTTTCCGGATGTAGGAAGATTCGCTTTTTTGAGGAGGTCTTTAATCTCATTCTCAGAAATCCCATCAAATACCGGAGTGGCCACCCAAAGCCCAAGTTTTTCAGCGGCCCAACCCAGATGGGTTTCTAAGATCTGGCCCACATTCATCCTAGAAGGGACACCAAGAGGATTGAGAACAACTTCCACCGGTGTTCCATCCGGCAGGCGGGGCATATCTTCTTCTGGAACGATTTTGGCAATAATCCCTTTGTTTCCATGGCGGCCGGAAGCCTTGTCACCCACGGAAAGTTTCCTTCTCATGGCAATGTAGACTTTTATAACCTGGATCACTCCGGGTGACAATTCATCTCCCTTTTTCAGAATATCCGTTTTCTCTTTGTGAGTCGCTTTGAGGGCCTCAATCTGTCGTTTGACTTTTTTCTCAATATCCTCTATTTTTTCATCCCGTTTAGCATTCGTGTCCAATTTGAGCTCTTTCATATTCTTATGCTCAAGCTTCTGGAGGATCATTTCTGTCAGTTCAGTACCCTTTTTGAGGACTTTGCCTGTAATTGCAAGATCTTTTTTTAATGTCTTGCCTTTAAGAATATTTTTTACGCGGCGCCATCTTTCTCCCTCGAGAATGCTGATTTCATCATCCAAGTTTCGTTTCATCTTATTGATTTCATCTTTCTCGATTTTTTTGGCCCGCAGTCCTTTTTCAATACCTCTGCGAGAAAAGATTCTCACATCAATGACAGTTCCTTCGACTCCGGGTGAGCAGTAGAGTGAAGCATCTTTGACATCCAGGGCTTTCTCCCCAAAAATGGCCTTAAGAAGCTTTTCTTCCGGAGAGAGCTGAGTTTCCCCCTTAGGGGCAACCTTCCCAACCAGAATATCGCCGGATTTTACCTTTGCACCAATGCGAACGATCCCGTTTTCATCCAGGTTACGCAGCAGATTCTCGGGAACATTGGGAATGTCAATAGTGATTTCTTCAGGCCCAAGTTTAGTATCACGGGCTTCATTAGACTGCTCGACAATATGAAGCGAAGTAAAAATATCTTCTTTGATGAGTTTTTCGCTGACAACGATGGCATCTTCAAAGTTATATCCTCTCCACGGCATAAAGGCGCAGAGGACATTGCGACCCAAGGACAACTCTCCCATATCTGTACATGAACTGTCCGCGAGAATCTGTCCTTTCTCAACTCTATCCCCCTTCCTCACAATGGGACGGTGGGACAAACAAGTATTTTGATTCGTGCGCAGAAACTTCGTCAGAAGATAAAGATCCGTTCCCAGATCGTATTCTTTTGTATTTCTGTCTTCATTCACTCTCACAAGTATTCTTTCGGCATCGACAAACTCGACCACACCCGACCTGGAACAAATAATGACATCCCCCGAACCCTTCGCAATAAAATGTTCTATCCCCGTGCCAACAAAAGGAGCCTGGGGTTTGAGGAGAGGAACAGCCTGTCTCTGCATGTTTGATCCCATCAGGGCTCTGTTGGCATCGTCGTGTTCGAGGAAGGGAATCAAAGATGTCGAAAGGGAGACTAACTGCTTGGGAGACACATCGATATAATCAATCTGGTCCTTTGGAAGGAGCTTAAAATCTCCAAGCTGCCGGGAACTTATCAGGTCTTTTTGGAAATATCCTTTTTCATCCACAGCTGCATTTGCCTGAGCGATGATGAACTTTTCTTCCTCCCAGGCCGTGAGATAAAAACAATAGGGTTCTACAACAGGAACATGCTTTTTCTTGTTTTTCTTTATCTTGTTAATTTCTTTTTTCAAATCATCTTTCTCGATGACATCTCCAACTTTCAGTTCGCCATCGCCAGGGTGAAGAATTTTTACATAATCAATCACTCTTCCTTTCCTGACTTTTCTATAAGGAGTTTCTACAAATCCGAATTCATTAACTCTTGCAAAACTACTCAGGGAAGAAATCAAGCCGATATTAGGACCTTCAGGAGTTTCGATAGGACAGATCCGGCCGTAATGAGAGGCCTGGATATCTCTCACCTCAAAACCGGCCCTTTCCCGACTCAGTCCCCCGGGTCCGAGCGCACTCAATCGCCTTTTATGAGTTATTTCGGCAAGGGTGTTGATTTGATCCATGAACTGGGAGAGCTGAGAACTGCCAAAAAATTCCTTTAATGCGGCAATCACGGGTTTGGAGTTGATCAGATCCTGAGGCATAGCCGATGCCAGATCTTGAGCTATTGTCATTTTTTCTTTGATGGTCCGCTCCATACGTGTCAAGCCGATACGGAAGGCATTTTCAACAAGCTCCCCGACAGACCGGACACGGCGGTTCCCTAGATGATCGATATCATCAACAGATCCTTCAGAAACGTGGAGATAGAGCAAATATCTTATGACTTCTACAAAATCCATCGGAGAGAGAGTTTTTTCATCCAACGATCTATCAAGCTCCAGCTTGATATTCATTTTAAGACGGCCGATTCGCGAAAAGTTGTATTTTTGAGGATTAAAAAACAAATTCTTAAAAAGATTATGAGTGCTTTCCAGTGTGTGTGGTTCGCCGGGCCGCAGCTTCTTGTATATTTCTCCAAGAGCTTGATTCGAGTCAATCGTAACATCCTTCCTTAGTGTATTGAATATGATCTCACCAATCCGTTCAGACATCGGAAAATACACTTCAAACGGCCCACTGTGTTTGCCAAGCTCTTCAAGCACTTCATCTGTGATCAGATCGTTGGATTTGACAATCTCTCCGACCTTCACAACGGAATAAGCTTCCTCAAGTTCCTTATCCACGAGGCGGACTTTATTAATCTTCTTTTCCTTTAAAACCTTTAAATGTTCTTTGTTTAACTTTTTCTTGGCGGGAACGATGACCTTCTTAGAGGAATCAAGAATATTGTCAGCCACCACTCTGCCAACAAGATCGTCAGAAACATCCCAGTAAAAAAGTCCTTTCTTTGAAGAAAGAGAGTATGTTTTGTAAAACAGGCGAATGATCTCCTCATTAGATCCATATCCCAGCGCTCTTAAAAACACAGTGGCAAGAAATTTCTTTTTCCGGTCTAACCTGACGAACAGAATACCTTTGCTGTCATATTCAAATTCAACCCAAGCTCCACGGTAGGGAATAATCTTTCCAATAAAGAAACCTTTTCCATCACCTGGCCTGAAAAAGACACCTGGAGATCTTTGAAGCTGACTAACAACAACCCGTTCGATTCCGTTAAAAATAAACGTGCCCTTATCAGTCATAAGAGGGAAATCTCCGAAATATACTTCTTGTTCCTTAATGTGTTTGAGTCTTTTTGTTTTGGTGGCGGGATCTTTCTCCCATGATATCAATCGCACTTTAATCCTTAAGGGAGCAGAAAATGTATACCCCTTCTGAAGGCATTCCATTGGACTGTATTTCATCTTCAGCTTGACAATGTCACCGCACTGTTCACAAAGAGGAATTTCAATTTTTTTTGCAGCACTGCAGTAAGGACAGATTTCGTTCTCTGTGAGAATGGTATTTGGTGGCAGAAGCGTACCGCAACTGTTACAGCGGCTCCTTGAATTTTCGACACCTTTTAAACGGCCGCACTTGCATTCCCAATTGCCGATTGTATAACTGATAAAATCAAGTTGAGTCGTTTCTTTGAAGTCAGAGACAGGAAAAATATCCTTAAAAGCGGCCTGTAAACCGAACTCCTTTCTCTCATCGGGCAGATATTCCATCTGAAGGAATTCTACATAGGACTCTTTCTGGATGGCCAGCATATCCGGCAAAGGAAAGGTCTCTTTGATTTTTGAAAAATCGACTCTTTTACGATAAACGTTTTCCAATTCATTAAGCATGTTTGCTCTCTTAGAAAGATTTTAGATTATTCAAAGGCATAGTATTCAAAGATTTCGTCTATTCCACTTCAACGGTTGCCCCAACTTCTTCAAATTTTTTCTTGATCTCTTCAGCTTCTTCCTTGGACACATTTTCTTTGATGGCTTTCGGATACGCATCAACCAAATCTTTGGCTTCCTTCAATCCAAGACTCGTCACCTCTCTCACCGTTTTGATGACATTGATCTTCTTATCTCCGATGGCTTTTAATACTACACTGAATTCAGTTTTTTCTTCTTCAACTTGAGATTCTGCCTGGGCTCCTGGGGCCGCGGACATAGGGGCAGCCATAGCGGCAGCGCTCACACCGTATCTTTCCTCAAATTCCTTAATGTAATCCGCCAGTTCAAGAACAGTCAGATTGTCCAGATGTTCAAAAAATTGTTCTTTAGTCATTGTAGAAGTTTTCTCCTTTTTACCTTTGGTCGTATCTTTTTTTTCCTTAGTCGTTTCCGGGGCTTCTTTTGTCTGTGCTTCGGACATTTTTACCTCCAACCCTATTTTTGTGACTTTAATTGATCCAGCATACTGACCACACTATTGAGCGGGGCCTGCCAGGTCCTTAAGAATGTTATTAACGGATAGGCCATTAAATAAACCAGTTTTGCCAACAAGTCATCTTTTGACGTCAGCATGGCGATATCTGCGAACTTTTCTCCCTCAAGAAATTGCCCTTCGACAATTCCACACTTTACGCTCAACACTTTGTGCTGAACGGAAAAATCCTTGATCAACCGCGCCAAACCTATAGGATTTTCCTGAGCAAATGCAATCGCCGTGGGGCCCCGGAATTGCGATTTTAAATCTTCGGGAAAATCCTCTTTTAGAGCTCTCAGCGCAAGCCGATTTTTGACAACTAGAAAAGAATATGAGTTTTCCCGCATCTGATTTCTAAACTCAACAGCTAATTTAACGGGCATTTTCATGAAATCAAGAAGATAAAAAGAATCATGATTGACAAAAAATTCACGAATTTCTTCGACCTGCTGCTCTTTTTTCTCTCTATTCACATTCACTCTCATCTCTCCTATTTTTCCATGGAATCTTCAGTCATTTCGATCGAAGGCCCCATTGTAGACGATATGTAGATATTTCTAATGTATTTTCCTTTGGCTGCGGGAGGCTTTGCATGTATAATCGCCTGAATAAAAGACACGACGTTGTCTCTCAGCTTTCCTTCTGTGAAGGACACTTTCCCTACAGGCGAATGAATGACAGAGGTTTTGTCCACACGAAACTCTATCCGGCCACCTTTGATTTCATCAACAGCCTTTTTAACATCAAATGTCACAGTGCCGGATTTGGGATTCGGCATCAGGCCCTTCGGCCCGATCACTCGACCAAGCTTGCCAACGCCTTTCATCATATCAGGAGTGGCGATTAAAGCATCAAATTCTGCCCAGCCTTTGGAAATTTTTTCGATGAGTTCTTCTCCACCCACTACATCCGCACCCGCTTTCTCTGCTTCAGATATTTTCTCACCCGAAGCAATAACACACACTATCTTTGTTTTTCCAGTCCCATGGGGAAGAACAACCGTCCCTCTCACCATCTGGTCAGAATGCTTTGGATCCACTCCTAAGCGGAGTGAAATATCAACAGATTCATCAAACTTTGCAAAGCTGAGTTTCTTGATAAGACTCACGGCTTCGTCAACGGGATATTCTCGCTTTTCACACTGCGCTTTGGCTTTTTCGAATTGTTTTCCTCTTTTAGTCACTGATAATCTCCAATCCCATGTTTTTCGCGGTCCCTTCAATGATCCTGGCCGCATTTTCCAAGTCATAGGCATTAAGATCCGTCATCTTGATCTTTGCAATCTCTTCGAGTTGTTTTTTTGTGATCTTCCCGACTTTCTCTTTATTCGGTTCTCCTGAGCCTTTGGCAATACCCGCAGCCTTTTTTAAAAGATAAGAGTCAGGAGGAGTTTTCATTTCGAAAGTAAATCTTCCATTTTTAAATACCGAAATGATGACCGGCACTATAGTTCCAGGCTCCATCTTACTCGTCTTCTCATTAAACTGACGGACAAAATCCATGATAGGTACACCTTGCTGGCCCAAAGCGGGTCCGACCGGAGGGGCAGGACTTGCTTGACCTGCTTCAATTTGGAGTTTAAGTACGGCGATAACTTCTTGTGCCATTATTCCTCCTATATTTTTTCCACCTGCAAAAATTCAAGTTCCACAGGAGTTGACCTTCCAAAAATCGTCACAAGGACCTTGAGTGTGCTTCTCTCCTGGTTAACTTCTTCAACAATCCCATTAAAATTGAAAAAAGGGCCATCAATAATACGGACGGCTTCTCCCTTCTCGAAAGAATGTTTCGGTTTGGGTTTTTCAGAAGTGGTCTCCATGTGCTCAACAATCTGATTGACCTCATCCTTATTTAAAGGAGATGGAGTTTTGCCGGAACCGACAAAACCGGTGACTTTAGGCGTATCTCTAATAATTAACCAGTTTTCATCACTCATTTCCATCTCAATGAGTATGTATCCAGGATATGATCTTTTTGTGGAGACGACCTTCCGCCCTCCTTTAATTTCAACCACACCTTCAGTAGGAATGATGATTTGTCCTATCTGATCCTCGATGCTCAGCTCTATAGATCTCTGTCGAATGCATTCAGAGACAAATTTTTCAAAACCTGAATACGTGTGCACTACATACCAATTTTTTGCCATTTTATAACCTAATCCATTAAAAAATTATTTTAACCTGAGAAATCATCCAAGAAAAAACTATATCCAATGAATAAAGATAGACACCGAAGAATATTGTGGCCAGGATAACAACGATTGTCGTGCTGTACACTTCATTCTTCGAAGGCCAAGTCACCTTCTTAACTTCTGCCTTTACTTCTCGCAAGAAAACAAAAAAACGCTTATACCATCTGATTTTTTGACTCATATTCTACCCTTCACCCATCAGATAAAAAAATAATCTGATATTGAGTAACAATGTCTTTTACTCTCCCACCATGTTAATTTTCGAAGCTTTGCCAGAGATCTAATTTTTTTACTTAGTGGCAGGTGAGGCAGGACTCGAACCCGCAACCTCCGGTTTTGGAGACCGATGCTCTAGCCAGTTGAGCTACTCACCTGTATTTCAATCTATTTCATTCAGATCAGCAGCCAGCCTAAAGGCCAACTCTGGTTCCTACTTCACCTCCTTATGAAGGGTGTGCTTTCTACAAAATCTACAGTATTTGTTCTGCTCATATTTATTTGTTTGTTGTTTTTTATTCCGGGTCGTTGTGTAATTCCGTTGTTTACATTCTGTACATTGTAGTGTGACTATATCTCTCATCTTATTTCTGCTTTTTCGTTTTTTTAAATACTAAATTTTACTATTCGGTAATTTCGGTGACCGTTCCGGCTCCAACCGTACGGCCTCCTTCTCGAATCGCAAACCGTTGTCCTTTCTCCATCGCCACATTCGTGATCAGGTTGAGCTCCACTGCCACATTGTCACCGGGCATCATCATCTCGACTCCTGCCGGCAGCTTCACCGTTCCCGTCACGTCGGTGGTCTGAAAATAAAACTGTGGTCTATACCCTGAGAAAAACGGAGTGTGCCGCCCTCCTTCTTCCTTTGTCAATGCATATATCTGCGCCATGCACTTCGTATGCGGAGTGATCGACCCGGGTTTAGCCAACACCTGCCCACGCTCAACTTCATTCTTATCCGTCCCTCTCAACAGAATACCCACGTTGTCGCCGGCCATCCCGTCATCGAGAAGCTTTCGGAACATCTCGACTCCCGTCACAACTCTCTTTCGCGTCTCTCCAAATCCTACTATCTCTATCTCCTCTCCTACCTTAACCTTTCCTCTCTCAATCCGGCCCGTCACAACTGTCCCTCGTCCACTGATCGAAAATATGTCCTCTATCGGCATCAAAAACGGCTTATCCAACAACCGTACTGGCTCAGGAATAAAGGCATCCACTGCATCCATCAACTCTAATATCGGCTTGTTGACTTCTGACTCCGGATTCCCATCACTCTCCAACGACTTGGACGCACTCCCGCGAATAATCGGTATGTCATCACCGGGAAACTCGTACTTCGTCAACAACTCCCGAACTTCCAGCTCCACCAAATCCAGTATCTCAGGATCATCCACCAAGTCCGTCTTGTTCATAAACACAACGACCGCCGGAACATTGACCTGACGCGCCAACAAAATGTGCTCCCGAGTCTGCGGCATCGGCCCATCATCGGCCGCCACAACAAGGATCGCTCCATCCATCTGGGCCGCCCCTGTGACCATGTTCTTGATGTAGTCCGCATGTCCGGGACAATCTATGTGAGCATAATGACGTTTGTCTGTTTCGTACTCAATATGAGCAATTTGAATCGTTAATCCTCTCTCCTTCTCCTCTGGCGCATTATCAATCTGATCATAATCAACAAAACTGACCGCATCCGACTTCTTGCTCAAAACCTTCGTTATTGCCGCCGTCAATGTCGTCTTGCCATGATCCACATGTCCTATCGTCCCAATGTTTAAATGCGGTTTCGTTCTGTCAAACTTTTCCTTCGCCATTTTACTTACCTCCTAAGTCTAAGGTTTTTTAGTCCACACATTCTATTCTATCAAAGCCCACGACCAGATTTGAACTGGTGACCCCGTCCTTACCAAGGACGTGCTCTACCAACTGAGCTACGTGGGCAGCCTTTCGGCAAAGCGGGAAACGGGACTCGAACCCGCGACAATCGGCTTGGAAGGCCAATGCTCTACCAGCTGAGCTATTCCCGCTTAAATGGGAAGGGGAGGATTCGAACCTCCGAAGGGTTACCCCAGCGGGTTTACAGCCCGCCCCATTTGGCCACTTTGGTACCTACCCATGTATTTATCCATCGTATTCTATTTCACAGCCAGCGAGAGGAATCGAACCCCCGACCCGCTGATTACAAATCAGCTGCTCTACCGACTGAGCTACGCTGGCACAATCTGCCATAAAATGCTACTCAAACCATACTTTATACTAACTTTATACTAATAAGGGGTTGAAAAGAGAAGAGAAAGGGGTACACTCGGTCTCCGTGCGCCTTATATTTTCCTATCTACTCCGGTCTAACTCTTCTTTCTTCGAAAAAAAAAGTGAATTTTACTTACACAAGGCTACACGAATTTAAATCTTATGTCAATAAATTTAAACGCTTTTTTTAAAAAAAAAACACAAGAAAATAGGAAGTCAAAATTTATGAATCGAAGCCTGGGAAGGTTTCGAAATTCAGCATTATTTTCAAATCATGTAAGTAGCCGTGATTGTTCAATCCTCCTCATCTCTTTTTTCTTCTTACCTGGAGCGATCTTTGTTGAGTTCTTCTTGCATTGTCCAGCTGCTGCTGCAGTCCCCTGTAGAATTCCTGTGAAAAAATGATGTAACTAGCCTGCTGGACTAAAGAAAGATTTTCTATAAGAAACATATCAAACTCGGCCTCTTTTTCCTGAAGAGTCCTTCTTAGCGTTTTAATGCTGCTGAGATGCTCCTTGAGTTTCAGTTCATCTGGATTGTCTCCTCGCAAAAGAAGACGCAAGTCCCTCATTTTTAACTGGAAATCTCTCTGGAGTTCTTGTTTTTCTTTTTCGTTTTTATTCATCTCCGGCATAATCACCACGACCTGTTCCTCGGTCAAGTCCAAGGCCTGAACCATCCTGGCCAATCTCAACATGTTGATATTGGCCCTCACTCCTCGCTGCCGTCCGCCCCGTATCTGCCAAAATGACTCAATAAAAATGTCTCTGTTATGATCATTTTTCAACTTTAAAAAGACTTCTTTTTCCCTAGAATGCATGAATCTCTCTGTCTCGGCTAAAAAGGCCCTATATTTTGGGGCAAGCACAGTTTCTTCTTTTTCTTGGCCCGTGTAATCCACCGCCACAAGCGCAGAAACGAATGATGTCACAAAAAAGACAAGTAGGACAGAAACAAACAAAGTTTTTTTCCTCATGATCCCCCTCCTATGATTTTATGTCCTCTTCAAGTTCCAGTTTTATTTTGGATTCAAGAATTTTCAATTCCTCTTCACTGAGTCCATCTCCATAAAGAGGATTCTCTATAATAAAAGGAATCGTCTCCCCATCCAGCTCTTCCAAGGCTTCCGTGAGAGAGGCCAATATCATCGTGTTAAACAATTTCTCCAACTCAGCATCGTCATTGATCTCTCCAAGGAGGCCTCCCAGCGCATCTTCAAAAGACAGCACATAAAACTCTTCTGTTTGAATGGTTGCCGGTTGGAAGACCACAAAATAGAGAACCAAGAAAAGGACAATAATAAATCCGGCGGCACCGTAGGCCCATTTTTCGAATCCCGGAAGTCTATGTTTTCGT
>JAZFSR010000117.1:0-3165 GCA_036446295.1 Candidatus Aminicenantaceae bacterium | reverse complement strand
CTTTTTTTCCCCTCCTTCAACAGAGATTTCCTGAATGTGAACTTATCAATTACGGCAAGGGTGGAGATACCGTCATCAGCCTGTTGAAAAGGATAGAATCCACAACCTTGCCATCAAAAATTAATCTCGCTTTCCTTTGGATTGGAGTCAACGATGTGTTCGTTAAGGTCTCGAGGATGTATCCACTTTTGAAAAAACTCCGGCGGCAGCCTTGGGCCAAAAATCATGATGTCTTCACAACACACTACAAAAAACTTCTTAATTTTTTGGCAGCGAAAGCAGACTGGCTTTTCACCGTTCCCCCCGTGTTCATCGGAGAAGATCTCGAAAATCCCTGGAATAAGGAATTAGAAACCTTGAACACGGTCATCAGAGAACTGTCTTTTTTTCATGAAAATTGTGCGTTTATTGATCTGAGAGAGAGGTTCACAAAAAAACTAAAGGGACAGACGTCATCACCATATGTCCCAAGAAGTTTCATGCAAATCATCAAAGACACCCTGACATTAAAGACCCCAGAGACTGTCGAAAGGGAATCTTTAGAGAGAGGGCTTCAATTGACGTTGGATGGTGTTCACCTAAATCAGGTTGGGGCGGGTCTCGCTGCAGAGGTTATTGCAAAAATTATTGAGGAAAAAAAGAAAACTCTCTTTCCTGCTGGTTGATATCCAAGAAAAACTTCCGGGCTTCTCCTCCGCAGAGTTTACGAACAAGAACACTCAAGTCTTCAGCCCCGGATTCGATATCTTTTTGTCTCACTGGAGGCAGGCCCTCTAAAACCAGGACTGCATTTTGAGTTTCGGGCGTCAACTTGGTTTTGTCGCACTCTCTCCAGTTCCATCTTCGACACAAAACCTCTTTTTTATCCACATAGATAACTTCTCCTTCTTTAACCTTCTCCGATTCAAGAGAATTCAAGGGAGTGAAGAGCTCATCCCCACATGCGAAACAAAGAGTGATGCCCCCATCCACTTTGTCCAGATCATCACCACCAAGAGGGATCATATGTTCAATAGACACATAATTGTAGATGTCGACAAGCATATTGATCGATCTCAATTCAATTCCTTTAAGAACCATCCTGTAGAGGCTTTCGATAGAACTTTTATATTTTTTTGGTTTAGCCCCAAAGGCCGCATATGCACTGCGCCATGCCTGTATATTTGGATGCAAAGAAAGATCTTCAGATAAAACACTCTTTTTGATCTCTTCTTCTTTCTCCCGAATTTTTTGTTGAAGATCCCCGCTCTGTCCTCGGTTGTCTATTCCGGAAACGACAACAATCCCAAGGATTAATCCAGGGAATCTCTCAAAGATGTCCGGGTGGACTGAAAATTTCATGAGCTTAGATCGCCAGCTGTTGCGATCATCAATTCCCACGCCTCCCGCACATTTCGCTCACCTGTCATCCGTGCACCTATGGCTAAACGCAGCACGTATTTTCCACGAAGTGACGTATGGCTGAGAAAGATTTTTCCTGTCTTGCTCAGTTCCTCTTCAAATTTTGTGTTAAGCACCGTCAGCTGTCCCTCATTACCACCATTATTCAACCGGAAACAGACGACACTCAAATTGACTGGCGCCATAAGCTCAAAAGTCTTTTCATCTTTAACCCAGCTCTCAAACAACTTTGCCAGCCGGATGTGCTCACGAATCAGGTTTTGAAGCCCTTTGACACCATAACTTCTCAAAACGAACCAGAGCTTTAAGGCACGGAATCGTCTTCCCAGCTGGATGCCCCAGTCGCGGTAATTTTTAACTTCTGCGTCCATTCCTGTCTTGAGATACTCGGGATGGATTTCGAACGTTTGGATCAATGCTCCTGGATCCCTGACAAAATAGGCCGAGCAGTCAAAATTTGTCAGCATCCACTTATGAGGATTGAACACAAAAGAGTCCACAAACTCCACCCCCTCAAGCATCCATCTCATTTCGGGAAGGATGGCCGCAGTGCCGGCATAGGCTGCATCCACATGAAGCCAGACTCCATGTTCACGGCAGATCTGACCAATAGGGGAAAGAGGATCAACGGCTGTCGAAGATGTCGTCCCCACCGTGGCCACCACGCACGCAGGGATATATCCCTTTTCTTTATCGGCCATCACCGCCTCTTCCAGTTTTTTGGGGATCATTGCGAATGTGTCATCCGTAGGGATCCGACGGATATTGCGGGCTCCGTATCCTGCAATTTTGGCTCCTTTATCCACGCTGGAATGCGCTTCCTCGGAGATGTAAATGATCAAGGGTTTCTTCAATCCCTCCCTGTTAGATTCAAAATTAGTCGCTTTTTCCCTGGCCGTCAGCAGAGCCACCAGATTGGCTGTAGACGCTGTGTCCTGAATCACACCCTGCATGCTCTCGGGAAGACCGAGCAGCTGCCGCAGCCACTCCAGCACACGCTCTTCAAGTTCTGCCGCAGCAGGAGATGTCTGCCAAACCATGCACTGGGCTCCCAGGCCCGCCGTCAAAAGTTCCGCAAGTACCGAGGGGGGGCTGTTGTTAGCCGGAAAATAGGCAAACCAGGAGGGATGCTGCCAGTGGGAAATCCCTGGTATAATGATTTTTTTAAAATCTTCAAATATTGTCTCGAGAGGCTCCCCTTCGGCGGGAGGATTCTCAGGAAGCTGGTTGAGTATAGATCCAGGTTTAACGGGAGAGAGGACCGGATATTTTTCGATCTCTTCGAAATAATCCGCCACCCAATCGACAAATTTATAGCCATACTTTCTGAACATCTCTTTTTCCATAGTTTTTCCTTAAATATTTCTAGACTTATTTTATCCAGGATAAATATTAATAAATCATCGCAACTTTTCACCATTTAGGCAAGCCTGTATCACTTCAAATTTCATTACCCTGAAAAAGACGTCAAAAAACGTCAATTAAAGGGAAAATCGTGCAAAAAGTGTGCCTCTTTATAGAAATTAAAGAAAATTAAAAAAAAAGCTTGAAAATGGATATATTTTTGTGGTATAATTATAAGAACGAGTCGATAGGGGAAATCAAAGAGTCTTATAAAAGCTGTTTTTTAGTCTTTAATTCTATTATTTTCTACAAGTTAGATGTCGTTCTTTTGCTTTTTCGCCATGAAAAGGCCTTGTTCATTCTTCAAAAAAAGTAAAGACAGAAAGGATGAAAAACTGAAAAATTTCCGATTTCCGGGAA
>JAZFSR010000116.1:0-3330 GCA_036446295.1 Candidatus Aminicenantaceae bacterium | reverse complement strand
AACATACCGTGACAATATCAGAGCTGTTGACAAAGCAAAAGTTCAAGAAGTGGCCAATAAGTATGTCCATCCCGACAAGGCCGTCATTATGATTGTCGGAGATTTCGAACCCAGTAATGAGGGTGGAAACCAGTGGCCTGGTCCTCTTGATAAGCTTGGGAAAATCCACACAATCACTTTAAAAAATCCTCTGACAGGAAAATAAAACAGACATATTTTAGAAGGGATTACTGATGTGGAATCGAGCTTATTGGTTGGCTAATTTTTGGTGCCGTTGCAGGTTTACTGATAAAAAAAGAATAGAATACACGTCAGCTAGACTGCAGATTGTAGAACTGCAGGAAATCTGTCAATGAAAAAATGTACTTGACTATATCAATTTATCTTGATATATGTATATGAATGATCCTCTTAAACTTGTTTAAAGCCCTCTCCGATGAAACCCGGATGAGACTGCTGAATCTTTCTATTCATTATGAACTTAATGTCAATGAAATTGTCAGTGTATTAGAAATGGGGCAATCCCGGATTTCCAGACATCTAAAAATTCTCACAGATTGCGGCCTCCTCTCGTTTCGCAGGGATGGTCTTTGGATCTTTTATTCTGCAGCGATTGAAGGTGATGGATTTGATTTTATTCAATCCATTAAACATCTGCTAAATCATAATTCCCAATTTCAAGAAGATCTTGAAGCGGCTGAAAAATGTATCGTGGAAAGAACGAAAAAGACGACATTATTTTTTAATGGTATTTCAAAAAACTGGGAACTCCTCAAAAGAGACATCATCGGAGACTTAGATTTGAATGGGAAAATCATTCAAATTATCCCCTCTTCGGATACGATCGTCGATCTCGGCTGTGGAACCGGTGATCTCCTCCCTCTTCTTAAGTCAAAGTCTTCGCATGTCATTGGAGTTGAAAAATCCATAAAAATGCTTGAAGAGGCCCGGAAACACTATGAACTTGAAAGAGATGGCATCGATATCCGGATCGGCGAATTAGAGCACCTCCCTCTTCGGGATGAGGAAGCGGATATTGCTGTAACGAATCTGGTTCTGCATCATCTTTCCGAACCAAAAAAAGCCATTAAAGAGGTCCACCGGATCCTGAAATCTAATGGAGTCTTCATTATCATCGACCTGTTCCACCATGAGGATGAATCTATGCGTCGAGAATTCGGAGATCTCTGGTTGGGTTTTTCGACGGATATATTAGAAAATTGGCTGAAAGAAAGTGGATTTGTGCCCCAGGATGTAGACCACTTTGAATTAAAAAATGGATTAAAAGGATTTATATACCGAGCACAAAAACTTTAAGTTAAAGGAGATTAGAATGAACACACTAAAATTAGATCCTTCCCTTGAGTACAAAGTCAAGAACATTAACTTGGCCGAATGGGGTTTAGCAGAAATGCAGCTAGCAGAAAATGAAATGCCCGGCCTGATGGCAGTCAGAGAAAAGTACGGACATCAGAAACCCTTAAAGGATTTAAGAATAACAGGCAGCCTTCACATGACCATTCAGACAGCCATGCTTATCGAAACTTTAGCCGAATTAGGTGCAGATATTCGGTGGGCATCATGCAACATTTTCTCCACCCAGGATCACGCGGCCGCCGCCATTGCCAAAAATGGGACAGCGGCTGTTTTCGCCTGGAAAGGTGAAACTCTTGAAGAATACTGGTGGTGTTTGGAGCAGGCGCTTATCTGGGCGGATGGATCCGGGCCCGACTTGATCGTCGATGATGGCGGGGATGCCACTATGATGGTTCACGAAGGAGTAAGGATGGAAAACGATCCTTCTCTCCTTGATAAAGACTACCCTGTCAAAGAATTTCAGATCCTGATTGACCGTTTTAAAGACAGTAGGAATCGAGATTCCAAATTCTGGACAAAAATTGCGGCGAAAATCAAGGGAGTTTCGGAAGAAACCACAACAGGAGTTCACCGGCTCTATCAACTGGCAGAAGACAATAAACTTTTGTTTCCGGCTATCAATGTCAACGATTCCGTTACAAAATCCAAATTCGACAATCTGTATGGCTGCCGGGAATCTCTAGTCGATGGAATCAAGAGAGCTACAGACATCATGCTGGCCGGGAAAAAAGTCGTTATCCTAGGCTATGGCGACGTAGGAAAAGGGTGTGTCCAATCCATGAAAGGTTTTGGAGCCCAGATTTATGTCACAGAGATCGATCCAATCTGTGCGCTTCAAGCAGCCATGGAGGGATACGCCGTTGTCAAACTTGAGGATATCGTTGAGAATGCAGACATATTAGTGACAGCCACAGGGAATTATAATGTCATTACCGGAGCCCATATGGAGCGGATGAAAGATGGCGCCATTTTGTGCAACATCGGCCATTTTGACAATGAGATCGAAATGAGCTACCTGGAAAATAATTCAAGGTGTATTAAAACCACGATTAAACCTCAAGTTGATAAATGGACTTTAGAATCCGGGCGGTCGATCATCGTGCTGGCGGAAGGTCGTCTTGTGAATTTGGGCTGTGCTACCGGACATCCAAGCTTTGTGATGAGCAACAGCTTCACCAACCAGGTTTTGGCTCAGATTGAACTCACCATCAAAAAACATGACAAAAAAGTGTACACACTTCCCAAAATACTGGATGAAGAAGTCGCCCGCCTGCATTTGGGAAAACTTGATGCCAAGCTGACAACTTTGACGCAAGAACAGGCTGATTATCTTGGATATTCTATTGAAGGACCCTACAAGCCGGACCATTACAGATATTAAAAAGCGAAAGTTTTTATGCTAAAAAAAAGATTCCAGAAATATCTCTTCCTCTTTAGTTTGACAGTATTTATTTTTGCCTATGGGAGGAATGAAACAAAACCAAATTTTTCTTTTGGCATTATCGCAGACGTCCAATACTGCGAGTGTGTTCCTGAGGGGACAAGGTTTTACTCCAATTCGCTCAATAAATTGGCTGAAAGTATTATGAACTTCAATGCGAGAGACATGAGTTTTGTCATCCAACTCGGGGATCTCATTGATAGAGACATGGATAGTTATGAGTCTGTTCTTTCTATCTTCAATCAGATCAAGAAACCGAAATTCCACGTTTTGGGAAACCATGACTATAACGTGGATGAGAAGAAAAAAGAAAGAGTCCCTAAAGAAATAGGCCTCGTTTCCAAGTATTATGAATTCGGCTCAAATGGATGGCGAATGATCGTCCTCGATGGAAATGATCTGAGTTTTTATACGCCAAAAGAATCGACAGATCGAATTGAAGAAACAAATAGACTTTTTCAAAGAATAAAAGACAGAGGAGCGATCAATGCACACGCTTGGAACGGAGGTTT
>JAZFSR010000115.1:0-4777 GCA_036446295.1 Candidatus Aminicenantaceae bacterium | reverse complement strand
TGGACAGATTGAACAGTAATTATTAAAGTATTTAAGCAAAGGACAAAACATCATGAAAAAAGGAAAATATTTAGCTCTCCTGGGAATCGGTTTAGTGCTGGCTGCCTGCGGTCCCCCGGGTGAGGAAGCAAAGCTGGCCCGAATGGAAATGCAGAGGGATGCACTGATAGAAAAAATCGTTGCATTAAAAGCCGAAATTGTCTCGAAGGCCCAGCCGGATCAAAAACCCGAAAAGATGATGGATGTCAGGATTTTCCTCCTGGAAAAAGAACGATTCCAGCATTTTATCCAGGTCCAGGGAACGATCGAATCGGACAACAATATTCTTGTCGCTCCCATGGCTTCCGGCATCATTAAAAAAGTCCATACGGCTACCGGTAAAAAAGTCACCAAAGGACAGCTCCTTGCCGAGCTGGACGGCTCAATTTTAGAAAGCAGCATTGCGGAAGTAGAAAACGGATTGAAGCTGGCCGAGACGATTTTTGAAAGGCAGCAGAGGTTATGGGACAAAAAAATCGGCAGCGAGATCGAGTTTCTTCAGGCCAAAACAAACAAGGAAGGCATGGAAAAAAGACTGGCCACCTTGAAAGAGCAGTATAAACTCACAAAAGTTTTCGCTCCTATCTCCGGAACTGTTGACGAGGTTTTTATCAAGGAAGGTGAGATGGGGGCTGCCGGGATGGAAGCTTTTCGTGTCGTTCAGCTCTCCAATCTTAAAATTAAGGTCGATCTCTCTGAGATCTACATATCCCGGATCAAAAAAAAGGACAACGTCCATATCAGCATTCCCGTTATCGGGAAGGAATTCGATCTCTCTATCGACACTATTTCCCAGGTCATCGATCCCGACGACAGAACTTTCCGAATCGAAATCAATATTCCCAAAACAGCAAAAGATATCAAACCCAATATGCTGGCCGTGCTCATTATTAATGATTACAGCAATCCGGAAGCCCTCACCGTTCCCATTAATATCGTTCAGGAGACGGGCGTGGAAAAATTTCTCTTTGTGGCTTCCGAAGCCGGCGGTGAGTGGACCGCTCAAAAACGGATCGTGACAACCGGAAAGGACCATGAAGGCCGGATCGAAATCCTATCGGGAATTCAGGAAGGAGAACATGTGGTCACAGTAGGATACCAGAATCTGTCCGACGGACAGAAACTGGCCATCACAAGGGAACAAGAGTAAAGCACAATTTTTTTTTAGATAACTAAATATGGAAATACAATGAAGTTTAAAGAATTCAAACTGACAAACCTTTCGATTAAAAATTTAACCACCATTTATATCTTTACAGTCATTCTCGTCATCTTCGGATTCATGCAGTACAACACGACACCAAAAGAACAATTTCCCGAAATCGTTTTTCCTTACTTCATGGTCAGTACCATTCATCCGGGAACATCTCCAGCCGATATGGAAAATCTTGTTACCCGGCCCATTGAGAAACACCTCAAAGGAATAAACGGCATCAAACACATCAACAGCAACTCCATTCAGGATTTTTCGTCCATCTTTATCGAATTTGAAATGACAGCCGACGATATGCAGGCCTACCTGGATGTGAGACAGGCCGTGGATGATGCCAAGCGCGATCTGCCGACAGATCTTTTCAGCGATCCCGATGTCACACGAATCGATCTCTCTGAGATTCCCATTTTGTTTATTAATCTTTCGGGAGATCTCGGCCTTGTGAAGCTGAAACAGATCGCCGAGGAACTTCAGGAGGAGATCGAAGGACTGGAGGAAATCTCACGGGCTGACATCTCAGGCGCTCTCGACAGGGAAATCCAGATCAATGTCGATCTATATAAGATGCAGGCCGCTGGCCTGTCCTTTTTTGCCATCCAGGTCGCTGTTGCGGCAGAGAACATGACGATGTCAGGAGGGCAAATCGATACGGACGGGATGCGGAGAAATCTCCGTGTGATAGGAGAGTTTACAGACATCTCTCAAATCCAAAACATCCAGCTCAAACAATCGGTTTACCTCAAGGATATTGCCGAAGTTAAAGACGGCTTTGAACAGCGGAAAAGCTATTCTCGACTCAATGGCCAGGATGTCGTCTCGCTCAATGTGATAAAAAAGAGCGGCAAAAATCTGATCTATGCAGTCGATAAAATCACGGTTATTTTAGAAAACTACCAGAAAACCGCTCCTGAAAACCTGGTTATCTCCACAACCGGAGACATGAGTACTCAGACAAAAAACAGCGTCAATGACCTGTTCAACACCATTATCCTCGGATTCATCGTCGTGGTCTTTGTTCTCATGTTTTTTATGGGGGAAACCAATGCCCTCTTTGTCGGCATTGCCATCCCCATGTCCATCGTTATCGCCTTTATATTTATTCCCGTGGTCGGATTCACATTGAACATGGTTGTTCTCATGTCCTTCATTCTTGTCCTGGGGATTGTGGTGGACAATTCCATAGTTGTGGTCGAAAACGTCTACCGCCACTATACAACAACACCCGGCCTCTCCATTACAGACGCCACCAAACGGGGTGTCGGGGAAGTGGCCATCGCCGTGTTTACAGGCACTTTAACAACCATGGCACCTTTTTTTCCCTTGGTCTTCATGCCGGGACTCCCAGGAAAATTCATGTCGTTTCTTCCGATCACGATCATCATCACTCTGACCGCCTCAATGCTTGTGGCCTACATGATCAATCCGGTTTTTGCCGTATCATTCATGAAGCGCAAAACCGAGCAGGAAGAAACCTCTTCGCGGTGGAAACTCAAACGGAAAACCTTGATCTTCCTCCTTGTAGCAGCTGGTGGGGCTGTCCTCTTCTATGCAGCAGGAATTTTTGTCCTGGCAAACCTCCTGGCGCTTGTCATATTACTCACACTGCTTTCCAAATATGTTCTTCGCTCTCTCATAAAAAAATTCCAGGCAAAGGTCCTGCCGGCCATGATGAATTCCTATAGAAAAACACTGACATTCCTGCTTAAAGGAAAGAGGCCTTATGGTGTAGTGGCCGGAGTTGTCACCCTCTTTTTTGCGTCTTTTATTATCCTCGGTATGAGTAGGCCAAATGTGGTGTTTTTCTCGGGCGGCGATCCGAATAACCTGTTTGTCTACATCACGATGCCGGCAGGCACTCATATTGATATGACCAATACGATCTGCAAAGAAGTTGAAGAAAGAGTCAGCGAAGTTGTGGGCACGGATAACCTCGATGTGGAATCCATTGTATCCAATGTAGCGTCCGGTGCAGGAAGCGGAATGTTTGACCGGTTCACTCAGGATAAGCTGGCCAAAGTGACCATCAACTTTGTAGAATACAAATACAGAACCGGAAAACCAACCGGAGAATATCTGAGAGACCTGCGCAGAGCGCTGGCAGGGATTCCCGGTGCTGAAATCCGCATCGACCGGGAAGCGATGGGGCCTCCGACCGGCATGCCCATCAACATCGAAATCAGCGGAGATGATATCGACGAACTGGTCAGCATCACACAAAGATTGGAAGAGTTTATTACAACTCTCAATGTTCGAGGCATCGAAGAACTAAAATCCAGTATGGAAGTCAGCAAGCCCGAGCTCATTCTCAATATCGACCGAAACAAAGCCGGCCGGCTGGGTATATCCACGGCCGTCGTTGGTATGGCCCTAAGGACGGCCATTTACGGAACTGAAGTTTTTAAATTCAGAGAAGGAGAAGAGGAGTATCCGGTGATGGTCCGGCTGGCTGAAAAGTACAGGAATGATATCGACATCCTCCTCAGCCAGACTATCTCTGTACCGGGAGGCAGCGACGGATTTAAAAAGATTCCGATTTCAGCCATTGCCTCTGTATCCAACCGGACGAGCTACGGTGGGATCACACGGCTGGACAACAAGAGGGTCATAACCCTGCAGTCCAATGTGCTGTTAGGATACAACGCCAATGAAATCATCCGGCAGATCAACATGCAGCTTCCCAACTTCGAACTCAAGGAAGGCTACACCGTCAAATTCACAGGCGAACAGGATATGCAGGCGGAGACCGGAGCCTTTATGATCAAGGCACTTTTTATCGCCGTGGCATTGATCCTTATCATCCTCGTCAGCCAGTTCAATTCCCTTTCCAAACCGATGATCATCATCCTTCAGATATTTTTCAGTTTCACCGGCGTTTTCCTGGGATTTGCCATCTTTGGTATAGATATCTCCGTCATGATGACCGGCATGGGAATTATTGCGGTGGCGGGAATTGTGGTGAAAAACGGGATCATCATCATCGACTATACGGACAAGCTGATCGACCGTGGGATGGATAAAACAGAGGCCATAATCAAAGCCGGAGCGACCCGTCTGACACCGGTTTTGTTGACCGCACTGTCCACAATTCTGGGTCTCCTACCTCTGGCCATCGGCATCAATATCAATTTTGTAACCCTGTTCAGCGAGTTCAATCCACAGTTCTACCTAGGCGGAGACAACGCGGCGTTCTGGAATCCCCTTGCCTGGACGATCATCTTCGGCCTAACATTTGGAACTGTTCTGACTTTGATTGTTGTCCCGTCCATGTACAAGATCATCTTCGCCCGAAAGGAAAAAATCTGAGACAAATAATTAAAGGGACATCATACTTAATTCCTCGAGAAGTTTTTTTGAATTAAGTATGATGTCCCTTTAATTCAAGGACTGTCTTCTCCAGGAGTGGTATTTGCTTATGTTTCCTCTGGCTGTGCCAGAGATTCCAATCTCTTTGAAGATTCAACCAAAATTCAGGCCCTGTACCCAAAGCATCCCCTAAGGCAAGTGCTGAGTCTGATGTGATTCCCC
>JAZFSR010000114.1:0-9038 GCA_036446295.1 Candidatus Aminicenantaceae bacterium | reverse complement strand
GATTCGACCATATGCAGCAGCATGCCGGGCAGCATATTTTATCCCAGAGTCTTTTTGAACTCTACCAAGCCAAGACTCTGTCTTTCCATATGGGAACACATTCATCCACTATTGAAATTGATAAAAGGAATATTTCTGACGAAGAGAGTGAGCGGATTGAGGAAAAAGCCAATACGGTCGTGTTTCTAAACAGCGAAATTAAGAACTACTTTGTTGCAGAAAAAGATATCGAAAAAATCCCATTGAGGAAACCTCCACAGAAAAAAGGACAAATTCGAGTCATTGAGATCTCTGATTTTGATTATTCTGCCTGCGGCGGTACACACCCAAAGAGGTCCGGTGATATTGGCCTTATTAAAATTCTCAGGTGGGAGAGAATAAGGAATAATGTGAGATGCGAATTTGTCTGTGGGAGACGGGCGCTTCACGATTATTCACTAAAGAACAGCATCCTTCGGCAGATTGCCGTGCGTTTTACAGTGAGCGAGAAAGAAGTCCCGGCATCCCTTGAAAAACTTTTATCGGAACTTAAAGATCAGAAGAAAAGAAATAAAAAGATATCGGATCGGCTTAGCCAATTTGAAGTGCAAAAAATGGTTCAAGCGGCAGAAGGGCTTTTTATTCGGAAAGTATTTTCAGAGGGTACATATGATGAAACAAAACGTTTAGCCTTAAACATCATAAATAGTGGTGAATTCATTGTCCTTTTTGGGCTGAAGCTGGAAAACCGTGGACATCTTATCTTGGCATGCTCAGAAAGTCTGGGTCTTGATATGAGAGAATTAATTCCTAAAGTATCACCTTTGGTAGAAGGGAAGGGCGGCGGCAGCCCTTCGCTAGTTGAAATATTCGCTAAAAACACCGAAAACATCGAAAAAGCCCTTGATCAAGCTTTTAAAAAATTGGGGTCAGGCCTGCAAAACATGAATTAATTTTTAAATAATTCATGTTTTGCAGGCCTGACCCCAAATCTTATTCGTAGCGGAGGGCGGTGATCGGGTCGAGGCTGGCAGCTTTTTTTGCCGGGAATATTCCGAAAAACAGTCCGATTGAAACCGAGACGGAAAATCCGAGAATAACGGACCATGAAGTCACAGTTGCGGGGAGTGGTGTGGCGGATTTGATAAGAAAAGCGATGCCGAAGCCTATCAATATTCCAAGGATACCTCCGGTCCCTGTGACAAAAATGGCTTCCATCAGAAATTGTTTCATAATATCCGATGACCGAGCTCCGATGGCCTTTCGGATTCCGATTTCTCTGGTGCGTTCTTTGACGGAAACAAGCATGATATTCATGACTCCGATTCCACCAACCAGTAATCCGATGGATGAGATTAAAATCATGACCAGATATACAGCTCCAGTAATCTGGTTGTAGAGATCGAGCGCGGAATCCATCGTGCTGATTGAAAAATCATTAGGCTTTCCAAATCCTACTTTTCTTCTCTTGCGCAGCACATTGATGATTTGCTCCATCGCTTCCGGGAGATATCCCTCCTTATTGGGTGTGGCTATGAATTCCAAATATATAAGATCGTGAGGAAAAACCTTTGTCAGAGTTGTCATGGGAATGCCGACGAAGTTATCTTGTGACTGACCAAGAATGGTGCCTCTCTCCTCAAGGATACCGACCACAGTGAACTTAACCGGACCGATTCTGATCTCTTTTCCGAGAGCGGACATATGAGGAAAAAGGGTTTCGGCCAGTGCAGCACCCAGCACACAGACCCTGGCCGTGTGAGTCACATCGGGTTTGCTTAAAAATCGCCCTTTCTCTGGAAAATAGACGGTCAGCACTTGCGGCCACTGTTCATTCATCCCCAGAATGATTGCATCTTGAACTTCGACACCTTGATATCTTATGGGAATGGTTGAAAACATATCGAGAGGAATCTGTAGAGCTACGGTATCGATAAGAGAGCATTCTTCCTCGATGGCGCGGGCATCGTCGAATGTGAGATCTTTTCGCTGGCGAATTTCTTCAGATGGCTCTCCGATCTGAATGCCGGGTTCGAGTTTATTGATTATGATCAAGTCTGAACCGATGGATTCAAGCTCGCTCATGACCGATCTGTTGATCCCCTGGACGACTGACACCATGGCAATGACAGTCATGACACCGATCATGATTCCGAGAAGGGTGAGGAATGAGCGCATTTTATGAGAGCGGAGAGAATCTAATGCCATCCATGTGATCTCTTTAAAAATCCCGACTCTCATTGTTCAGACCTCACGGCTTCGATGGGATTGAGTCTGGAAGCTTTGCTTGCCGGATAGATCCCGAAAAAGATGCCGACGGACATAGAAACAAGTACAGCAATGGCGATTGAAAGGGGCTCTACCGAGGAGGGCAGTGGAGTTGCGGCTGAAATGAGTTTAGCGATAATAAATCCCAGGAAAATTCCAATAATACCTCCTGCCGTGGATAGGGTGACGGCTTCAATGAGAAATTGGAATAAGATGTCCTTCCTGCGGGCACCCACGGCCATCCGGATTCCTATTTCTTTTTTCCGCTCGGTTACGGAAACAAGCATGATATTCATGACGACTATCCCACCCACGACAAGTGCCAGTGATGCGATGAGGATCATGGCAAAATAAATACCTGTCGTCACGGATTTATAAATCTGAATGAATGTTTCTGATGTGCGAAAGCTAAAATCGTCTTTCTCATTAAAGGAGAGATGTCGTTTGGAACGAAGAATTGTCCTCACTTCTTCCTGAGCCTCAATCATCTGTTCTGGGGAAGTTGTGTGAATGTTGATGCTGATGCTCTGTCTTGATCCAAAAATTTTGTTGTAAGTCGAGATGGGAATTCTTACAAAATTATCCATGTTGATTCCAAATAACTTTCCGATTCTTTCACCGACTCCAATGACGAGAAAGTTGTTGGGACCGACTTTGATCCATTTTCCCAATGGATCCGAATACGGGAATAGATTTTCCTCAATATCTGCTCCGATGACACACACATAGCGGGAGCGGTCTTCATCCTCTTTTTGGAAATGCCGGCCTCTGTCCAATTCGATAACTCTTCCTATATTTTGATCTAAATGGGTCATGCCGGTGATAGACACTTCCCTTAATGAATGGCTGCCGTACTTGACGGTTCGGGTTGTTTGGACTGAAGCTCCCACAATTTCGCAGGATTGGCACTTTTGGCGAATGAGTCTCATGTGATCAACCGTGAGATCTTTTCGTTTCATCATCTCTCTAAGATCCTTAATGGAAAGACTGACAAGAGACATTTTGGAGACGACAAAATCATTGGTTCCAAACTCGGCCATTTCGGAATAGATGAAATTATTGAGTCCCTGGATGACGGATACGACGGTGATGATGGTCAGGACGCCGATGATGATTCCAAGCAAAGTCAGCAGTGTTCTCAGCTTGTTGGCCCACAGCGAGCTCACGGCCATGCTGATGGATTCACTCGTGTTGACTTTTGCCATTTTCTGTCTTTTCAGTGACCTCTCGGATTCATTATATAAGATACGTATAGAGGAAGGAAAGGTTTTGTCCTGTTTGGCATCCTGCTTGACATGAAAAGTCGCAGAGCACAAAATGAGCTCAAAGGACAAATGTTTTCGTCCGTATATCGAGGAGTGTAAAAAATGTCAAAAACACAGACGTATTTGAAAGGTGAATATTCTGCGCCCTGTGTTTATTTCGAAAAACCGGGAATGGCTAACACAAAGCGCACTCTTGAAATTGCAGCAGAGCGTGCAAAAGAACTCGATGTGAACACTATTGTTGTGCCTACCACATCAGGGGCAACGGGCGTGGAGGCGTTACTCTATTTCAAGAACAGGAATCTCATCATGGTGACTCATTCTACAGGATACTCAAAGCCTGACTATCAGCAGCTCCAACCTGCATTCAAGGAGAAAATTGAACTCGGTGGAGCTAAAATTCTGACCTGCCAGCATGCTTTGGGTGGAGTAGGACGGGCCGTGAGAAAAAAACTGGCAACATATCAATTGGAAGAAATTATGGCCTACACCCTGCGTGTTTTTGGAGAGGGAACCAAGGTGGCCGTGGAAATTGCTCTTATGGCCGCCGATGCGGGGATGATTTCAACCCTGGAACCATGCCTTTCTCTTGGAGGCGCCGGACAGGGAGTCGATACGGCCGTGCTTTTGCAACCGGCCCATGCTCAGAATTTTTTCGATCTTCGTATATTAGAAATATTGGCAAAACCGCATTTTATCGAAATGGCATGATATAATAAGATAGATATTAATAGAGATAATCGAAATGTTTGGGTATTTTTTACGAATAATCCGGATTAAAATGACTAAATAGATGGAGTAAAAATGAATAAAAAAATTATGGGTCTTTTACTGATCACAGTGATTTTCCTTGCTGTTTCAAGCGGATATGGGCAGTCCGGTTTCTTTTTAGGGATTCAGGGAGGCTTTTCTGCCCAAAAACCCAGCATTAAAGATATAGAATTTAGTACGGATACGACTTTCCTTTACGGTTTTCGTGCAGGAGTGAAAATCTGGATGATTGCCGTCGAAGTGAACTACTTTCAAGCGTCCCACAACATGGAACTTGAAGAAATACTAACATTTGACTGGCAGGGACGGCAGGTCGATTACAATTTTATCGGTGGAAACTTGAAGTATTTTTTTCCTCTGGCCGTTTTTCACCCCTACATCTCATTTGGTTATGGATATTACACGGCCGACCTTTTTGAGATCGATAAAGACACCGATAGAGGCTACAACTTTGGGGCTGGGATCGAAATCCATCTTGGAAAAAAATTCTCCATATTAGCAGAAGGGAGATATCACCGTGTGAAGCTGGAACTTGACGAGCAGGATTTGCGGATAGGAGATTTTACCTTAATTGGCGGCTTCAGTATTTATCTTTAGTCCTCCGTTTTTGTGATGATAAGAATCAATAAATACCTAAGTGCGGCCGGAGTATCTTCCAGACGAGAGGCCGATCGGCTCATTGAACAGGGGCGTGTCAAAGTGAACGGGAAGATTGTTCAGACTTTGGGAAGCAAAATCGATGAAAATAAAGATCGTATTGAAGTGGATGGAAAAATTGTTGAAGGGACACAGGGAAAAATCTATATCCTTCTGAATAAACCTCCGGAATTTCTAGTCACCTTAAAGGATCCATTCCAGCGGCCGACAATAATGGACTTTCTTCCCAAACTAAAAACACGGATATTTCCGGTAGGCCGGCTGGATTTTGACAGCGAAGGGCTTCTTCTGATGACCAATGATGGAGAATTGACCAATCGTTTGATCCATCCCCGTTATGAAATAAAAAAAAACTATTTGGTTAAAATCCAAGGGCATCCGGAAAAAGTTCAAATATCCAGGTTGGAAAAAGGGATTCCCATCGATGGGAAAAAAACAGCTCCGGCAAAGATTTCTCCTATTTCAAGTTCTCCCAAGCGCTCTCTCTTTAAAGTTGAGCTTCATGAAGGGAGAAAACGGGAGATCCGAAGGATGTTCGAGGCGATCGGCTATCATGTACTCCTTCTTCGCCGGATAAAATTTGCAGGATTGACATTGGATGGCTTGAATCCGGGAGATTGGCGCTATTTGACGGATATAGAAGTTCAAAACCTCTACAAAAAAGTGGGGCTTAAGAGATGATACGGATCAGGTTTTATTTTCTTTCTGCCCCTGTACAGCAGTAAATGTCCTCCAGCTCTTTGCCAGTCTCTGCAATTCCTCATCGACAATGGCGTTGAGAGTGTCCTTTTCGAAAGAGCCATCCTCCAATTTTTTGCCGGCTTTAACTCCTGTCAGTATTTCTATCCCCTTATCGATTGTATGAACGGGATAAACATGAAATTTCCCCTCCTTGACAGCATCGACGACATCCTGCCGGAGCATGAGATTCTGAGTATTTTGATGGGGGATGATAACTCCCTGATCCCCTGAAAGTCCCTTGGCCTTACAGACATCAAAGAATCCTTCGATTTTTTCATTCACTCCGCCAATAGGTTGGATTTCACCCTTTTGGTTTAGCGAGCCTGTAACGGCGATATTTTGTTTCAGCGGAATTTTTGAAAGACTTGAGAGGATGGCGTAGACTTCTGTCGATGAAGCGCTGTCTCCGTCCACTCCTGAATAGGACTGTTCGAAGGCTATACTGGCTGAAAGTGAAAAAGGTTTGTTTTGGGCGTACTTTCCTCTTAAATAACCGCCGAGGATGAGGACGCCTTTGTTATGGGTTTTTCCACTCATATCGGCTTCTCTTTCGATGTTGATCACGCCGGCTCGTCCTACGGAAGTGGAGGTTGTGATCCTCGTGGGTTTCCCAAAAGATGTCTCTCCCAGCATGTAGACCGAAAGACCGTTGACCTGTCCGACGACCTCGCCTTCTGTATCGATCATAATGGTCCCCTCTTCGATCATTTCTTGGATTTTGTCTTCGATGAGGCTCACACGTTCAAACCGTTCCCGGATGGCTGTTTCCACGTGGATCTGTGTGATGGGTTTTTCCTTGCTTTTTCTTGCCCAGTAACAGGCTTCCCTTATGACATCGGCGAGAATATGGAAACGTGTGGACAGTTTTTTTTGCCGGCCAGCCATGCGTATGCCGTACTCGATGATGGCGGCCATCCCCGATCGGTCAAAAGGATTGAGGTTATCTTCATCACATATTTTTTTGATAAAGGATGCGTATTCTTTGATTGTTTCCGGACTTCGTGCTGTTTCCGAGTCGAATTCGGCTTTTATCTTAAATATTTTCTTGAAATCATCGTCACGAAAATACAGAAGATTGTAAAGATAGGCATCCCCGATCATGACGACCTTGACATTGATTTCGATCGGTTCGGGCTTCAGGCGGCTGGTTGAAACAAAATAAAGGGACGAAGGATTTTGGATTTCAAGGGTTTGGTTTCTGAGCGTTCTTTTAAGTGTCGGCCAAATGCCGATTTCGGAAAGGGCATCCAGGGCATTGATAACCAAGTATCCTCCGTGGGCTTGCAGGAGAGATCCGGCCTTGATTTTCGTGAAATCGGTCTGCAATATGCCCACGCGGCTGATAGTGGATTCAATGGAACCGAAAAGATTGATATAGTTGGGATTGGTCTCCATGATGATGGGAGCTCCGGTCCGGCTTGAATTATCAATCAATAAATTCACCTGGTAAGGCATAAAGAGATTGTCAGACTTTTGTTCTTTTTCTTTAGAGTTGGGCTGTTGAGCTTTAAAGAGATTGAGGTCTTTGATGAGCTGCTGTTCGACATCGCTCAGGTAAATGGAAATTTTATCGACCTGAAATTCAGCCCTGATTTTGTCTATGGCACCTTTGATAACGGGCGTAATGGATTCTTCATCCCATTCTTTGAGCAGCTGGAGGGCTTTTTCCGCAGATTCTTTTAGCTGGATAAAGATAGCTTCTAACTTTTCTGTAAGCTTCTCATATTTCTTTTTAAGTTCGTCCCATTTATCTTTAGGAAATTTATCCTCTCTAACAAGAGCCTCGACTTTAGGGAAGGGCGTAGGTTTTTTGTCGATGATGGGGATAAGGTCGGGTTTGACAAAAGGACCCATTTGGACCTGGATCACAGAAAAGCCTTCTTTGGCCACTTGGTCTTCGAAATTTTTGAGGATTTCTTTCTGATGTTTCTGCTGCGTTTCGATGATGTTGTCTCTTTGATCTGAATAGTATTTGCTTTTGAGCAGTTCCGGGATATTCGTTTTTAACATTTCTATCAAATGGTCCATAGATTCTTTGAAATGTTTTCCTTTTCCCGGAGGACATATTATGAGTGTGGGTTCGTCCGGTTTTTTAAAATTGTTGACATAGCAGATATCATCGGGCGTTTTTTCATCTTTATCGAGTTTTTCAAGGAGCTTTTTTACGGTCGTGGTTCGTCCTGTTCCCACGATCCCTGTTATGAAGATATTGTAGCCCATATTCTTGATGTCCAGTCCGGTTTGGATGGCTTTGAGGGCTCTTTCTTGGCCTATGATTTCGTCGCAGGCAACACAATTTTCAGATGTCTTAAAAGGGATGTCTTTTGGTCTTATTTTCCATCGGAGTTTACTGGGGGACAATTCTTTAAAGAGGGCTGCTTTTCTCATAACTATTCTCCTCGTGTATTAATTGAGATTGTTTATATATAGTCTTTTTGTAGCACAAAATACGGTTGAATTCAACAGTCTTGACTCTTTCACAAAAATTCATTATCTGGTAGAATAAGAGAAATTTAAATCTTATTTACTGGAGGAAGCTTGGGTTACGAAAACCTCATAGTGAACGTAGAACAAGGACTCGGCACTATCCGTGTCAATCGTCCGGACAAGCTAAATGCTCTCAATACACAAACTGTTGAGGAACTGCACAGCGCATTTCTGGCCTTTCGTGACAACCGGGACGTGAAGGCGATCATATTGACCGGCTCCGGTGATAAGGCGTTTATTGCAGGTGCGGATATCGGAGAACTTGCCAAACTCGATAATGAGACAGGAAGAGTTTATGTTCTCAAAGGTCAGGAGATGACTAAGCAAATCGAGAATTTTCCAAAACCGGTTATTGCGGCGGTTAACGGTTTTGCACTTGGAGGTGGAACAGAGGTTGCATTAGCTTGTCATATCCGGATTGCTTCCGATAATGCTAAAATGGGACAGCCCGAAGTCAAGCTTGGACTTATCCCCGGTTTTGGTGGAACACAGAGATTGGCAAGGCTTGTCGGAAAAGGACAGGCCATGGAATTAATATTGACCGGGAAAATGATCTCGGCTCAACATGCCTTGCAAATTGGTTTGGTCAATCAGGTTGTGGCACAAGCCGACCTTCTTCCAACCTGTCAGCAATTGGCCAATGCCATTATTGTCAACGGTCCTCTAGCCGTTAAATATGCCATCCAGGCCATTAATCAAGGACTGGATGAGACGCTTGAGGAAGGGCTTCTAATGGAAGCCGACTTGTTTGGGAAAGCTTGCTTGACTAAGGACAGTAAAGAGGGAACTTTGGCTTTTTTGGAAAAACGTAAGGCGGATTTTAAAGGACATTAAAAGAGGGAGAAGACCATGAATACATATCAAGGAACT
>JAZFSR010000113.1:0-4667 GCA_036446295.1 Candidatus Aminicenantaceae bacterium | reverse complement strand
TTACCTACTTATTTATTACTCTTTTTAAAAAAATTCTAACATATCGCCTTTATCGAGATTAAGGGGCAGGTCACTTATGCCGACGTCCTCTCTCTTCTCTATAAATTGGGGGAAAGTGAAAACAGGGGTGAGTGAGGGGTTTCGAACCCCCAACCTCTGGAACCACAATCCAGTGCTCTAACCAGTTGAGCTACACTCACCATAAAAAGGGAAAAGAAATTTTCGCATCTCTTGAATTTAAAGTCAATACACAGTTGATTATTGGCTTTCAATCAAGTCCAGGACATTGGGAGAGTCGCGCCACCTCTCTTTGACCCGGACTTGGAGGTCCAAATAAACTTTGGCATCGAGGATTTGTTCAATTTCCTTGCGGGCTTCCGTACCGATACGCTTTACCAGGCTGCCGCGCCGGCCGATGATGATTTTACGCTGGTTGTCCTTTTCCACAAAAATTCTGGCACTGATGTATTTAACTTTCCTTCCATCTTTATCCTCAGGGCGATCTTCAATTTCATCGATATAGGTGGCTGTAACAAAGGGGAGTTCTTCCCGAACATGATGGAGGACCTTCTCTCTGATTATTTCAGAGAGAAGAAATTTTTGAGATTGGATGGAGACTTCATCATCCGAGTACATTTTTTCCGCTTCAGGCAGATATTCATAAATTTTCTCTTCAAGGACATCCACATTTGTTCCCTTATAAGCTGAGATAGGAATAATTTCTTTAAAGTTGAAGAGCCCATTATACTGTTCAATCAGAGGAAGGATTTTGTCCTTTTTGATGATATCCACTTTATTGATCAGCAGAATAACGGGAGTTTTAATATCTTTGAGAGAATTGAGAACGAACTGATCACCGTGTCCAAAACGCAGGGTTGTATCGATGAGCAGGCAGATAACATCGGATGTTTCAAGAGAAGAGAAGACAATGTTCATCATCCGCTTGTTTAATCCGTGAAGAGGCTTATGGATTCCAGGATTGTCGAGGAAGATGATTTGTCCTTTTTCTGTGGTCTTAATTCCGAGGATGCTCGTTCGCGTAGTCTGAGGCTTATCGGAGGTAATGGCCACTTTTTCACCGAGTATTTTATTGAGGAGAGTGGATTTTCCCGCATTGGGGCGACCGATGAGCGCAACATAGCCGACTTTCATTGTTTTTCCGTTATTCCAAACTCAGCTTTTTTCAAGGGTAATGTCCTTTTTTCTGACTCTCAGTTTCTTTATGTTTTTTTGGCTGGCGTCAAGGATCTCTAGCTCTAAGCCTTTTATGTCCAATTTTTCTCCCTTCAAAGGGAACCTTCCTAGATGATGTGTAATTAATCCTCCCACTGTAATATAGTAATCCGATGCCAGGTCTATGTCAAAAAGATCCTCCAATTCTTCCACTTCAGCGTCTCCAAGAACAATGTAATCAAAAGGTCCCTGCTTGATAAACTGAACCTTCTCCTTATCATACTCATCCTGGATTTCTCCTACGATTTCTTCCATGAGATCCTCCATGGTCACCAGACCGGAAACACCGCCATGCTCATCTACTACAATGGCTATTTTCTGTTTTCTCTCCTGCAGTTCTTTGAGAAGTTCGGCGACTTTCATGGATTCAGGGATGAAAAATACAGGTCGTAAAAGCGGCTCGATGGAATCTCTTTTTTGGATATCTTCTGAATACTCCAATAAATCCTTGGCGATTACGATTCCTTCGATATTATCCACGCTCTCCTTATAGACAGGAATACGGGAATGTTTCTCTTTGATTACTAAATCTCTGAGTTTTTGTATGGTCACGTTATTCTGGATACAGATCATCGAGATCCTTGGTGTCATGATTTCCCGGACGATGGTGTCCCCAAACTCGACCACACTTTTAAGAAGCTCTCTCTCATTTTTTTCGATGATTCCTTCCTCTTCCGCTTCTTCAATGAGGGCATCGATTTCTTCTTCGGAGGCCTCGTGCTGTTCATCTATATCTTTCTCCATTGATTTGATATTTTCAAGAAACAGGATGGGCTTAGCGAGTGCAAATGGAATTTTATAAGAGGGGAGAAGGATCAGTAGAATCCTTTTTTTATAATATGTGTTGAGAAGACGGGGGAGAAATTCGAAAAAGAGAATGTACACGGCCAGTGTAAAAATAAGCATCCACAGCGGCCAAAGCTGAAGCCGCGGAAACACAATAAAGAAATACACGAGGCAGGCAATGAGGAAAATCGATCTCATATATCCTACGGCAATTTTTAGCTCGTCATAAATATCGAGGATTTTGGAACGATAAGGTTTGTCCTCGAGAATACGGCTTATGGCTATCTTTGAAGAGGTCTCTAGAGAAATGTGATACAGGGAGAAAAGGAAAGCAGAGAAGAGGCTGAGACCAAGGCCCACCCATTGGAGAGTGTCAATGTCCATTTTTTTCCTCAAAAAGGAGCTTGTGGATTTTTTTCTCTTCGCCCTCCATCCCTTTAAAGTGCTCGAATCCAAGAAGATGAAGGAATCCATGCATGGTAAGTATTTCCAGCTCTCTTTCGAATCCATGATCTTTCGATGCGCTCTGCTTAAAAGCGTAAGGTGCTGAAATGATAATGTCTCCCAGATAAAATTTGTCGTCAGAGCCTTTTTCATTGAGCGGAAAACTGAGAACATCTGTCGGCATGTTTTTGTTTAAATATTTTTCATTCAGCCGTTTCATCGGGGCATTATTGATAAAAGCCAGGGTGATTTCCGGATTTTTAACTTTGTAAAAATCAATGAGTTTTTCCAGCAGATTGCGAAATGTATCGGGATTTATCTTGTATCTATTCTGCTGGTTTATTATTTCTATCATTGGCTGATTTTGCTGGTTCTTTGTTTTTTACTTTTTTCATCTCAAAGTCAAAACCAGGATATTCAACTCTTTGATGATATATGTTATCGAGAGTGGAGAGGAAAGAGGTAGCAATAGACTTGAGATCTTTGAGTGAGAAGTGGCTGTCATCAAGCTGGCCGTCCTGGATGAGATTGTTGATCAGGTCATTGATCACTCTTTTCAAATTCGTGTTGGTCGGAGACTTGAGGCTTCGGGAGGCGGCTTCGATGGCATCGGCGAGCATGACTAAGCCGGCTTCCTTACTTTGAGGACTGGGGCCGGGATACCTGTAACTTTCTTCTCCAATTTTTTGCATTTCCGGATCGTACGCGATTTTGGCTTTTTCGAAAAAATACCTCATGATGGATGTTCCATGATGCTGTTCGATGATATCATGGATTGGCTTAGGCAGCCTGAGTTTATTCGCGATTTCCACTCCTTCTTTCACATGGTTAAGGATGACGAGAGCGCTCATACTGGGTTTGAGGTCTTTGTGCCGGTCGAGACTTCTATTGTGATGGTTCTCGATGAAATATTCCGGTCTTTTGCTCTTTCCTATGTCGTGATAAAGGGCGCCGGCTTTAACAAGCATCGGATCGAGTTTAATTTCTTCGGCTGCGTTTTCGGCCAGAGCGGATACAATCAGCGAGTGATGAAACGATCCTGGGGCCTCCAGGGCCATCTGCCGGAAAATAGGAAGATCTGAGTTTGTCAATTCCAAAAGCTTGGATTGGGTGATGATACCGAAGAGATTTTCCAAAAGAGGTAGGAACAGAAATGCGAATGAAGCGCTCAAGAGCCCACCGACTAACCCCATAACAATGGCGCTGATAAAACCGTTGAAGGTGCCTATTTGTTCTCGAATCAGGTGGAAAGTGATGATGAGAAATAAATTGACTGGAGCGACGAGAAAGAGTCCGGCGCGGAAGGTTGAAGTCCGGCTGTGTTTACCAAAGTATTTTACCCCATAGATGGCAGCAAAACCGCCGATCAGGCAAAAAACCATAAGAGGGATATCCGTTGGGTAGAGGTAACCAATAAGAATACTGTTCAGGACTGTAAAGATGAGGGCTACTTGGATTCCTGAAAGAAAAGCAAAAATCAGAATTCCGAATTGAAGTGGAAGGGCATAATGATAGGGTTCAAGATTTTTCAAAAGGAAAAAGCTGCTGGTCTGACTGAAGATTCCTGCCAAAAAGAACGATAATTTGTAGATTAAAAGGCTGACAATAAGAGTCAATCCCATCATTTGAAAATACTTTAAGGCTAGGCGGAATTTTAGCAGAGATTTCAAATAATACCAGATCGTGAAAAAAAGGAGGCTGAAAAGGAGAAATGTGCCGATGGCTTTGACCAGCCATCCTGCCTGCTCTTCAAGTTTTTGATTGATGAGGCTGATTAGGGTCTCCGTTTCTTGATTGACTTCGTCGCCGTTGCGAACGATGACTTTTCCTTTTTTTATGGTGTAAAAGGTAAGTTCAACACCGGCCCGAGCCTGTTCTTTACGTGTTTCTGTGGCTATTTCATCATAGGTAACATTTGAGGAAATAAAAAAATGGGAAAGCGTCAAGAGCAGAGATTTTTCATCAGGAAGGAGATCGAGATTTGCGATTTCGTTTGTAATCAGAGCTTTGGCTTCTTCACTGTCCAGAATTTCCGAGATGGCAAGCGTTCTCTCAGGTTTATCCTCTTCAAGCAAGAGAAGCCCTTTTTCCTGTTCACCGCGGATGAAAAGATTTCTTGTCAGAATTATCCCTTGGGAAGAGATTTTTCCGATGAGGCTGATAAGGTTTTCTTCTAGACTTGAAGAAAAAGTTTTTTTGATCAG
>JAZFSR010000112.1:0-3204 GCA_036446295.1 Candidatus Aminicenantaceae bacterium | reverse complement strand
GTAGTGCATCCAGACAACTTTATCCGGTCTTTTTGTTACAGCCGCCAAAATGTTTGTATCCAGAGATGAGGAATTCGTGGCTAGAATAACACTTGGGTGGCAAAGTTCATCAAGAACCGTGAATATTTTTTTCTTGATTTCGATATCTTCAGTCGCCGATTCGATAACCAGTTTGAGGTTTTTCCCGGAACAGGCCTCTTCATAACTCGTCGTTGAAACGACGCGATCCTTGATCTCACTCACATGAGCCGGGGAAAAAATCCCTGCTTTCTGCGCATTGGCCAGTTCTTTGTCCATGGCATTGGCCGCCGATTCGAGGACCGTACTGTTGATGTCGATGACTCCGACATTAAATCCGCTCTGGGCATAAGCCTGGACTAAACTGGCCCCCATGGTGCCGGCCCCGACTATCAGGATTTCGATATTGTCCCATGTGATAGTGGTGTTCTGCATGTTTTTTTTCTCCATCTCCAACCTCTTTTATACTTTTTGCTTGGATGCGTAGCTCTGGACGATTACGGCTCCTCCCTGTCCTCCGCCAATACAGGCTGAAGCCAGCCCTGTTCCCCCAAGAGTCAGAAGAGCTAAAATCAAACGGGCCCCGGTGGCTCCGAGAGGGTGCCCGATGGCAATCGCTCCTCCGTTGACATTCACCTTGGATCGATCCAATCCCATCTCTTTCTCTACGGCAAGGTACTGGGCGGCAAAGGCTTCGTTTATTTCGATAAAATCCAGGTCGGCAAGTCTCATGCCGGCTCTGGCTAACGCCATATTTGATGCGGGAACAGGACCGATTCCCATACAGTGGGGATCGACAGCGGCCGTTCCCCAGGAGAGGATCTCTCCAATGGGTTCAACACCCAACTCCCTGGCCTTCTCTTCTGAAGACATTATCAAAGCCGCTCCCCCATCGACGATTCCGCTGGAGTTGCCGGCCGTCTGGACGCCTTTAGATTTTACGGCATGGAGCCGTGAGAGAATCTCCATAGTCGTCTCCGGACGTGGATGGGAATCTTCATCAATTGTGACCTCTCCCCGGCGTGTCTTCAATATGACAGGGGCAATCTCCTTGGCCAGACGTCCCGCGTTTTTCGCTGCTGCGGCCTTTTTTTGAGAGGACAGGGCAAACTCATCGGCCTCAAGTCGGGTTATGCCGTAAAGTCGGGCCAGGTTTTCCGCTGTTCCCATCATATCATCATCCGTATATGTATCCTTCAGCCCATCCTTGAAGAGGAAATACACCTTGGGTCCGGCCATGTAGGAAAATCCATAGGAAGCGCCGAACTGCATGGTCGGAGACTGGCTTGTGCTTTCATACCCTCCCACAAGCACGACATCACTCTCCCCGAGAAGGATCTGTTTGGCTCCCTGAATCACCGCCTCCCCACCGGAAAAACAGATCCGGTTGACTGTTAACCCTGGAGTATAATGGCTGCATCCGGACCGGAGAGCCACATGGCGGGCACCGTAATGTGAGTCAATGCTCGTATGCTGGGCGTTTCCGAAAATAGCCTCGTCAATGACCTCTTCGCGTCCTTTTAATCCCGCTTTTTCTATGGCCGCTCTGGCTGCATAGGCTCCGAGTTCGATAGGAGGCACATCTTTAAAGTCTCCACCAACGGCTCCAAATGCGGTGCGGGCTCCGGAGAGAAAAACGATTTTTTTCTTTTTCTCCCTCATCAATGCCACTCCACCTCCGGGGATGTTTTTCGGCACATTGAATATTTTTGTCCTATCCATGGAATTGTCTCCTTTTTACTTTTATCTCTCTTTGGGTTTAGGAAGAACGGCTTCCATCAAGGACTCATCGAAATTCTTCCCCTGAGCGATCTGCTGCCTGTATTTGACAAAATCGATGACATCTTTTCCGGTTTGACCTTTTGAATTAAAAGCATTAAACCCCAGAAAAGCCTCCGTGGTCATGTTTACAGACAGCCAGTGCCGGTTATAATTTTTGGCCATATCCCAGAAAAATTTCTTTTTGGCTCTTACGCCGTCGAGAGATTTGATCAGGCAGCCCGGAAAAAGATTGGTGAATTTCCAGACAATACTGTTCACCGCTTTATCGAGAAGTTCAAAATCTATGACGGCCTCTTTGAGAAAAGCCCGGGCTTTTTTTCCCTCTTCCCCTTTCACAAACTCTCCATAGACTATGTCGCCATCGGCCACATAGCGATCGATAATCACAGCCGGATTTCGGATAAATTGGCCGTCCTGTTTAATAACGGGGACAACCTTAGTCACCAGGCCCAGACGCTTCATCTTGTATGCACTCCAGAGCTCACAGGACACACAGTTCCAGATGGCATCTTCGATACTCAAGAACCAGGGCAAAAAATCCGTCGATCCTCCGTCGGGAGCCGAGCCATGCCTTGGGCCGGCCTGTCCAAATATGGCCGTGTCGGCCGTGATGGCGATATCACAGGCCATACCGATTTCCTGACCACCGGCCACCCTCATCCCATTTACGCGGCAGAGAGTTGGTTTTTTGCACATCAGGATAGCATCCACCATGCCGTTAAAAAGGTCCATATATTCACCGTACTCGTTGGGTTTCCCCGAATAGTATTCGGCATATTCTTTTGTGTTGCCGCCGGTACAAAAGGCCTTGCTGCCCACTGCCGTAAAGACAACGGTCACGACACTCCTGTCCAAAGAAGCATTCTGGAAAGCTGCAATCACACCCTTGACCATATCGGTCGTATACGAGTTGTAATGGGCGGGATTATTCAATGTCACCCAAGCTGTAAACAAGCCCTCTATCTCCTGACCTGAAGCATCCAGAATGGGCCTTTTTTCATAGATGATGCACGGAGGTTCCGTCCCCCAATATTTATCTCCCCACATGGAATGGTCCTTTAATTGGTTATCTCTTTTTAACCAGTCCAAACTCATTTTATCCTCCTTTCTTTATCCTTCTTAATCATCTCACTCTGATCCCTTAATCCTTTAATCCTTAATCCTTTCTCACTCTTCTTAATCCTTCAATCCTTATTTATATATTATTTCCAATGATTTTATCTTCCTTTTATCGAAAACTGCAACGAAAAAGAATGTGATCAGGCTGACAATCCAGCAAAAGCATTCGATTGATGCGGTCGTAGACCGTTTCAAGATACACGGAGAGTTGGCGCTGCGTCTGGCTGAGTCTTTTGAAACCGCATTGCGTCTATCCGATGGCGTAGCCCGTATTGCACCCATGGA
>JAZFSR010000111.1:0-2700 GCA_036446295.1 Candidatus Aminicenantaceae bacterium | reverse complement strand
TCTCTAATGTTTGACTCATTTTTTAAAACGGACAGCTCTTGAGTGTTTTGGGCAAGAAGGGCCGAAGTCCAGAAAACAGCCCTATTTCCTGCGGGCCGGGCCAAGGTCCAGGAATCCAGAAAGGATTGAGCCGCCTTGTCTTTCCCCAACCGTTTGAGTGCCATAACACCAAAAATGTGATTTGTGTCCCAGGACAACTTCTTTTTTTCCGTGAAATCAACAATATTTTGATACAACTTACGAGATTTTTCTCTTTCTCCATTTTTTTCGAAAGCCAGGGCTAAAACAAAGTTTTCCAGTCGTTCATCCCTTTCGAAAGGACGTCCAACACCTAAGTTTTCGGGCCATTCTTTTGCCCCTTCAGCAAGGACAACAGCTTTGCCGTATTCCCCGGAGGCCAGATTTTGGGCAGCGAGGAGTATATTTGCCTGACGGTAGACTTCGTGGCCTTCCCCTGCTCCTTCGTAAGGCAAGATGGTCGCCTTCTTCAGGACAGACAGGCAGTCCTCAAAATGATCCACCTTTAAGAGAGAACGGGCATAGTCCATGGCCAGTACATAGTGTTCCGGGTTTTGTCGATAGAATTCTCCTGAGATTTGGAGGGCTTCCTCATTCCGCTCAAGAGACAGAAGATAGTCCGCCATGAGATGAGGCGCCCGCCAGTCCTTTTTCTCCAAAACAGCAGCTTTTTTATAGTCGTTAAGCACACTATCGGATTTTATTTCCCCAATCAAAAGCCGCCCTCGCATGAGATAAAAAGGCGCAAAGTCCGGTTCTTGATCGCAATCCATAAAGATTGTTTTTCCCTCTTTGAGCCTACCTAGATGACAAAGAATTAATCCTTCGTAATAGCGGAATTTCCAGCTGTTCTGCTGTGAGGCCGCCCATTGGAACACAGGCAGAGATTCCTGCCGGAATGGAAAAATAAGATAGGGAGAGGCTGTCACAGCTTTCTCCAGATAAATACGGCTTTCTTCCGGATCTTTTGTCCTGTAGATCCAGGCCAGCCAAGTGTGGATAACTGGAGTTGGAGGGCTCATCTTCAAAATTTGTTCAGTTTCCTTGCCCTGGCCCAATTGAAAGTAGAGAAGGGCTGTTTCCAGATAGGTTTCATGGGGAAATTCATTACGAATAAGGGATGTAAAGTTTTTCAGGCTGCTGGCCTCCCCTTCCAGGAGAAAACGTTCAAACCGGGCCATATGGCAGAGAGGATCGATTTCGAGAAGCCGGGTCAGGATAGATTCGGCTTTATCAGGCTCTCCTTTGAGACGATAAATGACTGCTAAAATTTGGTATCCAGTTAGATTGAAGGCGTTGTAATCCAATGAACGGCGGGCATATTCCTCAGCCCTGAACAGGTCGTCTTCCTGGAGAAAAAGGGCCGCCAGTTGAGCATTGGCAGCAGACCTATATTCCATAGAACGCGCGGCCCATCCGAAGGCTTCTTTAGCGTCAACCTTTTTCCCGAGTTGGCTGCAAATCAAGGCATAGATAAAATTCCCCCCGGGATTATACGCGTCAACGGCAAGAACCCGGGAGGCATAGGTCAAGGCCACATCATACTCGGCACGGCGGAAGTACAGCTCGGCTATCCGGGTTTTGGCCCGAATATGAGAAGGATCTTTTTCGAGACAATCTCTATATTTTGTTAGGGCCGTAGCATAGTCTCGCTGACGGGCAAACTCTTCTCCGGCAATAAAAAGACCTTCGGGAGAGAGCCAATCAAAATCCTGGTCCATAATAACGGGTCTCTGAAGTTTGTTGGCCTCCTTGTTACTGCTGTAAAAGAGTTTTTTCTCACCCACAGTGACTGTTACATCACCTTTGTTATTTGGGAGAAGAACAGATTCCTTATAAACCTCCATAGGTTTGAGAGAAATTCTTTGAGAAAAAACTTCTTTCTTCCCGACCGTAACCACCAGATTTTCGTTCAGATGCTGCAGAGCACAAATTCCAAGAAGGAGATTTTGCCCTTCCCGTTTTACATTCAGAGATCCGTAGGGTGAGCCATCCACAAGACCCCCTATCTCTTTGATAGGATACCAGATCTCCTGCCAACGGTTCACGGAAAGAGGTTCAAAATATGCATGCTTAAAGGGAGTGAGGCTGCTTGAAGCGGCCTCTTGATTAAATAGTAGTCCCGTCTGGGGTTCTGTGTACTGTCTGTTATTGTCCGCATCCGTAAGCAGGTCATGCCAGATGCCGCCATCCCTGGCTAATGACCAGATCCAGAGTTTCTGTCCGGGCTTATCGTCATAGAGGGCCCAGTGGCCGTAACCAAAATCCTGGTTTTCCCAATACCCTCCAAAATGTTCATCATACTCTCCAAGAATATGATAGGATTTACTGGATTCAAAATCGTTGTTTTTGTAGAAGGAGACATCCCGGCCATTTTCGTGGACAGGCCAGGGATGAGCGTCTCCTCCGTGGCCGATATAGCTCGTTCCAGGGTAGAAATAGCGAAGGTCGCTCCCTACATCCTGGGCCGCCGTCATCCAGTGGTAGAGGGGTTGATGGAGAGGAGTGGGATTGAACCAGAAACACTCCGTGGAAATAAAAGCCTTGTCTTTGGGCAGACGGATGTTGACCCTCCACTGTGTTCGGGACGGGAGGTCCATGGCGCCAATGATGCAGCTGACGCTGCCGTCCGGATTCTCCCTATAGAGATAATCGACCGGATTAGCTGTCGTGGGCGCATGC
>JAZFSR010000110.1:0-15659 GCA_036446295.1 Candidatus Aminicenantaceae bacterium | reverse complement strand
TCATGAAAGAAAAAAACACAGATATTGACAGCAATAAAATAACGGGTTTTTTCGATAAAAACACGGAAATCGAAGGCACTCTGAAATTCAGCGGTTCATTTCAGATAGACGGACACTTTAAGGGAAAAATTGATTCCAACTCCGTCCTTATCATTGGAGAAAACGGCAAGGTTGAGTCCGATATCAACATTGGCATCCTCATCGTCAACGGGAAAATCAAAGGCAATATCCATGCCAAAGAACGGGTTGAAATTAATCCCAGGGGGCAGGTCGTAGGAACAATCACAACCCCCAGCCTAATTGTGAAAGACGGCGCCAATCTTGAAGCTCAGTGCCATACCATAGACAAAAATGTCTCTCCCAAACCCGAAAGTCCTAAAAAAGAGACTAAAAAAGAAGACTCGGATATAAAGGAGGGATTTCTGTCTTGAGGAAAGCGACCGGTATTATTCCGGCACGGTATGGATCTCACCGCTTCCCGGGAAAACCTCTCACGCCAATTCTCGGGACCATGATGATTCAAAGAGTGTATGAACGTGCGAAACAAACAGATGTCCTCGAAAATGTCATTATCGCCACCGATGACCAGAGGATCTTCGACGCTTCTTTGTCCTTTGGGGCCGACGTCCGGATGACATCATCAAGACATAGATCCGGCACATCGAGAGCCGCAGAGATTGCTGCAGAACTCGACTCTCCTCTTATCATTAATATCCAGGGGGATGAACCACTCCTCCATATCTCCATGATCGAGGATCTTGTTCAGGCCTTACAGGACAAAACGATACACATGGCCACATTGGCTGTTAAAGATAATAACATGGCTGACTTTGAAGACAAAAATATCGTAAAAGTCGTTAAAGACAAAGAAGATTTTGCTCTTTACTTTTCCCGCGCGCTCATCCCCTTTAATTCTACAGGTTATTTCTGGAAACATATCGGAATTTATGGGTACCAGAGAACATTTCTGTTAAAATTCGAGTCTCTCCGGGAAACTAGCCTTGAAAAATCGGAGAAACTCGAGCAGTTGAGAGCCCTGGAAAATGGATACAGGATAAAAATTGTCGACACCCCCCATTCCACCTTGAGTGTTGATACGCCAGAAGATATAATCAAGGTTGAAAATTTTTTGAGAAAAGGACAGCATGACTAAATTTATTTTTATTACCGGAGGAGTTCTTTCAGCTCTCGGAAAAGGGATTGCCGCCGCCTCCATCGGCCGTCTCCTGGAAAGCCACGGCTACAAAATCACAATCCAGAAATTAGATCCCTATTTAAATGTGGATCCCGGGACTATGAGCCCTTTCCAGCATGGTGAAGTCTTTGTCACGGACGACGGAGCAGAAACAGATCTTGATCTGGGTCATTACGAGCGATTCACGACAACTCGAACATCTAAAGCCCATAACTGGACCGCAGGAAAAATCTACGAATCCATACTGAAAAAGGAAAGAAACGGAGAATACCTGGGGAAAACCGTACAAGTGATTCCCCATGTCACGGATGAAATCAAAAAGGCTTTTTACTCCGCATCCAATGACAACGATATCGTCATAGTCGAGTTGGGCGGTACCGTTGGAGACATCGAGGGCCTGCCTTTCCTGGAGGCCTGCCGACAGATGAGGCTGACCCTGGGTCCGGAAAACAGCTTGTTTGTTCATCTCACCTTGGTCCCATATATGTCCACTTCCGGAGAGCTGAAAACAAAGCCAACCCAACACAGTGTTAAAGAGTTAAGAGCCATCGGAATCCAACCCGATATCATTTTGTGCCGCACAGACCGTTATCTCAGCAAAGAAATCCGTGAGAAGATTTCACTTTTTACGAATGTTCCCCTGGAAGCGGTCATCACGGCCAAGGATGTGGCCATCATCTATGAAGTCCCACTTATCTTTGCTCAACAAGGTTTAGATCGGATTATTCTCAACAGATTAAACCTGCCGCAAACAAGAAGAAACCTTTCTCAATGGAAATCCATGGTTGAACGGATGAAAAATCCGGCCGACGAGGTCAATATTTTTCTTGTCGGAAAGTATACGGGGCTGAAAGATTCCTACATCAGTCTCAACCAGGCTCTCTATCATGCCGGGACAGCCCACAACTTAAAAGTCAACATCACCTGGATTGAAGCCGATAAATTGGAAGAGAGAAAGGCAAGAGACATCCTCAAAAAAGCTGATGGAATTCTAGTTCCAGGAGGTTTTGGAGTCAGGGGAATTGAGGGCAAGATAAGGGCTGTCACTTTTGCCCGAACAAAAAAAGTACCGTTCTTCGGGATCTGCCTAGGCATGCAGTGTGCAACCATAGAATATGCAAGAAACATGGCCAAACTCAAGGGAGCAAACAGCACTGAGTTCAGCCCAAATACTCCTCACAACATTTTCTTTAAATGGAGAGAATTGAAGGGGGTCCAATCCATGGGAGGAACCATGAGATTGGGAGAATATTTCTGCCGCTTGAAAAAAGACTCCCTGGCTTCTAAAATTTACGGAAAAACCAAAATCTATGAGCGGCACAGACACCGATACGAATTTAATCCGGAATATGAAGACATTTTATCAGCCGCCGGACTTATTATCTCAGGGAAAAATCCAGAACACGATCTGGTAGAAATTGTAGAGTTGAAAGATCATCCCTGGTTTTTGGGATGTCAGTTTCACCCAGAATTTAAATCCAAACCACTAAAATCTCATCCTATTTTTAAATCATTTATCGGAGCTTGCTATGCCTACCGATGTCAAAGACATTCGCATCAACGAAAGAATTAGAATAGGCGGAAAAAATCCGCTCGTTCTGATCGGAGGACCTTGTGTTATCGAAAACAGAGACCACGCTTTTTCTATGGCCAGGAAAATCAGTGCCATCTGCCAAGACTTAAAAGTCCCATACATTTTCAAAGCTTCTTACGATAAGGCCAACCGTTCCTCTCTTAAATCCTTTAGAGGGCCTGGCCTGAAGGAAGGACTACAAATTCTCTCAGATATCAAACAGGAACTGGCCGTCCCGGTTCTTTCCGACATTCATGAAACGGGTCACATACAGGCCGCGGCCGAAGTTTTGGATATCATCCAAATTCCTGCCTTCCTCTGCCGGCAGACCGACCTTATCATCACAGCGGCTCGGACACAACGACCCCTTAACATAAAAAAAGGGCCGTTCATGTCCCCATATGAGGTTAAAAATATCGTTGAAAAGGTTACAGACCAAGGCAACGAGAACATTATTTTGACTGAAAGAGGGACAACTTTCGGATACGGCAATCTTGTTTTTGATATCAGGTCGATCCCCATCATGAAAGAGCTGGGATTCCCTGTCGTCATCGATGCCTCCCACAGCGTCCAATACCCCGGAGGAGAGGGTCATTCTTCCGGAGGAGACGCCTGCTTTATCCCTTTTATTGCCAGAGCCGGCATCAGTGTTGGCTGCGACGGCATCTTTTGTGAAATTCACGACAATCCTTCAAAAGCCCTCTCCGACAAGCGCAACTCGTTGAATTTAAATGATTTGCGCATTTTTTTAGAAGGACTCCTCAAACTGCGGAGTGCCGTTGACGAGATAAACTCCCTTGTATAATGTATAATATCTAAACTATGATTTCAAAAGACCAAATCATCCAAACAGGAAAAAACGTTTTGCAAATCGAAGCCGAGGCTGTTCGGTCTATCGCCGCTCGATTAGATGAAAAATTTGCCCAAGCCGTTGAACTGCTGTCACAGACTAAAGCGCGTGTCATCGTTATCGGTATGGGAAAATCAGGACTCATCGGACGCAAAATAGCGGCCACTCTGTCCAGCTGCGGTACTCCGGCCATGTTCATTCACCCGGCAGAAGCCGGACATGGGGATTTGGGCATGATAATGAAAGACGACATCATCATTGCCATCTCCTACAGCGGAGACACAAAAGAAATCATCGATCTTCTGGGGTTTGTCAAAAGGATCGGGATTAAGTTGATAGCGATTACGGGCGCCAAGAATTCTAAACTGGCCCAATACAGTGACGTTGTGCTTGAAGCGAAGGTGCGTCGAGAAGCCGAGCCTATAGGGCTCGTTCCTACGGCCAGCTCAACAGCCTCCCTGGCCATGGGAGATGCCCTGGCCATAGCTCTGATGGAGAAAAAGGGCTTTCAAGAGAAAGATTTTTTATCCGTTCACCCCAAAGGACAACTTGGCAGACTCCTTAATATCAAAAACATAATGCACATCGGGCAGCAAATTCCATGCGTCCAACTGGACACTCCCATAAGAGACGTTCTCCATGAAATGTCCGAGAAAAAATTAGGGATGACTTGCGTGACTGACAAAAACAAGACTCTTAAGGGGATTATCACCGATGGAGATCTCCGCCGCCTGATCCAAAAACACGGAAAAAACCTTTTCTCCAAAAATGCTGAAGACTGCATGACGCCAAATCCGACCACTATAAATAAAAACGACCTGGCCACAAAAGCCCTAAACATTATGGAAAAGCATAAAATCACCTCACTGGTCATCACCAATGACAAGGGAGAAACAGAAGGAATCATCCATCTGCATGATTTATGGAGAACGGAGATGTTTTGATGCCTGAAAAAGACAATAGGCAGCGCGCAGAAAGAATCAAAATGATCATCATGGATGTTGACGGAACCTTGACAGACGGAACCCTGCTCCTTCTCCCTGATGGAGAAGAAGTCAAATCCTATAATGTCTTGGACGGACTTGGGATTCTCCTGGCCCATCTGGCAGGGATAAAAACCGGAATTATAACGGGAAAATTTTCCAAGCCCTTGGCCAAAAGAGCCAAGAATCTTAAAGTTATAGAGCTCTATCAGGGAATCCTGGATAAAAAAAAAGCCCTGCAAGAGATACTCGAAAAGCACAATCTCCACCGTGAAGATGTGGCCTATATCGGAGACGATCTTGGAGACCTCGATGTCATCAAGGAAGTCGGATTCGCAGGCGCCGTGGCCAATGCTCATGCGATCATCAAAAAGCACAGTCATTATCACTGTCGTTTAGAAGGAGGGAAAGGAGCCGTTCGTGAATTTATCGAGTTCATTCTGACGGTTCAGGACAAATGGGACATCATTCAAGACAATATCACCAACATCAAAGGGAACCCGGAATTGGAGCCAACAATCATCAGGCAATAACACGGGCTGGAGAACTTTGAACCTTAATAAAGACATTTTTCGCCAATACGATATTCGAGGCATTGTTGGAAAGGATCTCACTCCTGAAACCGTCGAGCTGCTGGGAAAGGGAATTGGTACATATTTCCGCCAAAAAGGCCGCAGGGAAGTTTCTCTCGGCAGGGACGGAAGGCTCAGCTCACCCCAATTTGCCAAATCTTTCACCACCGGGCTCAAGTCCACTGGATGCAACGTCACCGATCTGGGAACCATTCCGACACCTCTTCTCTATTTTTCCATCTATTTCAAAAATTACGAGGCCGGAGTTATGATTACGGGCTCACACAATCCACCGGAATACAACGGATTTAAAATGATGCTGGGAGAGGACACTCTTTTTGGGGATGACATCCAAGACATCTTTTCCCTTATCCATTCAGGCCAATTCCATGAAGAAGCCGGCGCTTCAGCGAGAACTTATGATATAGCCCCTGAGTACGAAAATTATGTTTTAAATAATATTTCTCTTCAGAAAAAACTAAAGATTGTGCTTGACGCCGGCAACGGCACTGCGGGAGTCATTGCCGTGCCTCTCTTTAAGAAATTGGGGTGTGACGTCATTGAGCTCTACTGTGATGTGGATGGGAATTTTCCCAATCATCATCCAGATCCAACTGTCCCCGAAGCTCTGGAAGATCTTATTCAGAAAGTCGTTGACGAGAAGGCCGATATGGGCTTCGCCTATGATGGGGATGGAGACAGAATTGGAGTCATCGACAACTTGGGACAGATCATCTGGGGAGATAAGCTTATGATCATTTTTGCCCGAGACATACTCGCCAGCAATCCTGGGGCAACAATTATTTCTGAAGTCAAGGCTTCCAAACTCCTGTACGACGAGATAGAAAACCTGGGCGGCCGGCCTATCATGTGGAAAACAGGACACTCATTCATTAAGAAAAAAATCAAGGAAGAAAAAGCGCTGCTCGCCGGGGAAATGAGCGGACACATTTTTTTTGCCGACCGGTTTTTCGGATTCGATGACGCCATTTATTCGTCTGCACGCCTTCTCGAACTGATGTCACGCTCTGAAAAAAATCTCTCTCAGAATCTTGAAGACCTCCCGGTTACATACAGCACCCCTGAAATCCGAGTTTATGCCTCCGACCAAGTCAAATTCAAAATTGTCGATGAAGTCAAGAAGGAGCTGGCCGAAAAGCATCCGATAATAGACATTGACGGTGTCCGTGCGATCTTTCCCAATGGGTGGGCTTTGGTCCGGCCGTCAAATACGCAAGAAATCTTAGTTCTCAGGTTTGAGGCCGACTCAAAAAGCGCCCTCCAGACAATTCGGAGTGAAGTCGAAAAAACTATTGAAGATGTCATCTCCCGACTGGAGAAGGACTAAAAATGGATTTTTTTGCAGTTATTTTGGCAGGTGGAGTAGGTTCCCGGTTTTGGCCATTAAGCCGGGAGAAAACACCCAAGCAATTTCTCCCCATTATCAGCGAAAAATCAATGATAGAAGAAACGGTCCAACGCTTGAGCCCTCTTTTCCCTGAATCCAAGATCTTAACCATTTCCAATGCGGCCCAGGCTCAAACAATTAAAACCCTTCTTCCTAATCTTTTGGAAGATAACATTCTTGTCGAACCCCAAGGGAAAAACACGGCACCCTCTCTGCTGCTGGCTACAGCCTCTGTTTATATGAACAATCCTTCCGCTGTTTTGGCCGTTCTGCCGGCCGACCACCTTATTACAGATCCGGAGACTTTTCTCAAAAAATTGGAAGCGGGAGCACGGTTGGCATCCCAAAACTCCGATCTTATCACTTTTGGTGTCCCCCCGACCTCTCCGGCCACAGGATACGGCTACATTCGGTTTTCTAAGAACAAACCAATACGTGTCCAGGATGAAAACTTTTATTCTGTCCAGGAATTTAAGGAAAAACCGGATTACGAACAAGCCGTTCATTTTTTAAAAGAAGGGACATATTTCTGGAATTCAGGGATGTTCTTGTGGCAGGCCGAAGCCTTCGCGCAAAAACTGAAAACCTATTCTCCTTCCATGTACACCTATTGGCTAAAAATCCTCACGGCCCTTAAAGAAAACGACCCTCCCGGGATAGCCGATATTTTTACGGAAATTCCATCCATCTCGATCGATTATGCACTCATGGAAAAGGCATCGGGAGTGAGGATGTGTGAAGGAAACTTTGGCTGGTCGGATGTTGGTTCGTGGTCGGCTTTGGAAAATATTTGGAATAGGGATGACGACGCGAACGCACTCAAAGGCCAACATCTTTCCATCAACTCCCGCAACTGCATCGTCTACAATCCGGAGAAGCTCACAGCCCTTGTGGGCGTCCAGGATATCATTGTCGTCAACACCGGCGATGCACTTCTTATCTGTCATAAGGATTCGGACCAGAAGGTCAAAGAGCTCGTCGAGACCTTAAAGAAAAAAAAACAAAAAGAATTTTTATAGCACCAGGAGCACCGATTGGGAACAGATTATTCAGTCGAGACCATTAAAAAACTAGAAGATATTTTCACACGGCAGAATCTCTCCCGTCCTCTCCGTATTAAGAGCTATGAACCTGGGAAAGAACTCGTTTACGCTATCAAAGGTGTTGTGCCGGCAAAAGCCGGAAGCGCTAGAATAAGGATTGAAAAATTTGTGGGCGGCGGCTATGCCGGCCAAGTGTACAAAATTCGCGTCTTAAATCTAAACACTCCCGAAGGCCCCATAGCTGGTTTGACAGAAGGCCAAACATATGCCTTAAAGATCCTCATCCCTTTCTCAGGCTTCGCCCGTCTGTTCCGAAACTTTATCTATGGAGTCGCTTTTCAAGGGCCTTTTTCTCTTCAGGTGAATCCGGCGGCCGCCCGTGCCGGCGCACTCTGGCAGAAATTCATTAGGCAGGGGGCCAAAATCCGGTTGGGCACAGAAAACGCGGTTGTCGATATCCTGGCCACCGTCATCGATTCAACCCTTGGGAGCTGCGGAGAAATCAGCGAGTGGATCGAAGGCCGAATGTGGAGATTCGAAGTGGAGGACAATCTAAACGCCCGCGGCAAAAAGAAAGGGAGCCAAAATGAAGCCACTCAATCTCCTGAGTACTTGTCCAAGCGTTCTTTTATGGCCCGGCTCGTCTCACTCCTGCATGAGATGGGGGCTGTAGAGTTGGCTCGCCAATATGAATGGTGGACCTGCAAGAGTCAACCTAATGCCCTCAAGCGAATATCCAGTGATCCTGCTCCTGATGCGGGTCTGGTCGCCGTAGATTTCCGGGCTGGACTGGCGCTTCTTCCTTTCCTCCCGATGTGCCCAAAAGACATCCATCTTATCCTGAAGGGGATCGCACGGGGAAGCTGGGTCCAGTTTGACCGCGGAAATATTAAAAAACTCCAAAAATTCATCGACCAAAATCCTGACGCCTTCTCCGGAATGGAAGAGGCTCTTGAGGAACTGAAAGCTTCTGAAAAGATCTACAGGGAATCCCTGCCTGATATTTTCCACAACCATATCAAGCTCCTCTACAAGAGAAAACTCTGGTCATCCATCAGAAAGGGGAATATCCAAAGCTGGCGCATCCGGAATATCACGGATGACAAGACTACGGAAAAACTCTCAAAGAGAGTGACCCTTTCCATCCTTTTCACTGTCCTTGGTTTCATCCCCTTCCTGGGCCGCTTCCTCCGAAAATTCTGGGGAAGAGCAGATTTGCGCCTTCACTACAAACAGCTTCTCTCCAGTCTAAAATATTTCGGACGGGCCATCCGGGCAAAAAGGGCCGAAACCCTCATCCGCTGGCACAAGTCGGGACGAGTCAGTGCGAACAGAGCCTTGCGGTTAGAGGCCTCTCCACTTCGTTTTCTTTCTCATTTTCCACTGTCCTTTTTTCCCCCCGGTCTTCACAGGTTTTTTTCCGACAGAACAACTTTTCTTCAGGTTTTGGACAAAATCTTTGTCAGGCCTCTCAGGTTGTATTTCAAGCAGTCCGCACGGGAGAAATGGCTTCATGACATGGTGTCTCAAGGACAGAAAAATGGAATGCTGACAGAAAAAGAGGCGGCCGACATCAGGGCTCAGGTCAAGGAACCGTTTATCCAAAAATATCTCAAGAGTATGGCCGTCCACGTCTGTACCCTTCCAATCACGCAAATTGTCTCTGCTATAGTGGCTATTGTCTATGTCAAGCTGCACCCAGAACTGTCCTGGCCTGAGGCGTCTCTCCATGCCGGTCTCATCCTAGGCCTCTTCCAGGTCACTCCCATTTCTCCAGGTTCAATTGTCCGCGGGCTGTATGTGACGGTTCTCGTCATCCGGGAACGCAACTTTAAGGATTACAACATCGCCTTTTTCCTCAGTTTTTTTAAATACATCGGTTATCTCGCATTCCCCATTCAGATGGCCTACCGGTACTCCGATCTCGCCCGTTTTATGGCCGGGCACTGGGCCACCGGTGCCGTCCATATTGTTCCCATCTTCGGAGAGAGAGGAGCCCTGTTGGAACATGCCGTTTTTGACTTGTTCTATAACTATCCCCTCACAATCAGACGCCGGCTGCGTGAACGCCAGGAACGACGAAAGGGATTAAAAACGCGAACCTGGCATATCCCTATTTGTGTTTTTGCCGGATTGGTCGTCCTGGCTGCCATTGACTGGATCTATTTTTTGCAGACGGGTCACTTGCCTAGCTTGAAAAATATCTGGTGGATCACGGTTTGGATTCCAATCTTGACGGCGGCTGCCATTACCATTTGGGAGGGAGGAGCCAGGCTGTCCAAAAGGATTCTGATGAGTGCAGCAGGAGGGATTGCGCTCGCCCTGTGTTATGCTCTTCTGGAAACAGCGATGAAGGTGCTTGTCTTCCCTTCAGGGAATGAGACTCTTTCCGCAATGCATTTTTTAGGTCGGGTGGGAGTTTCCGCCCTGTGGAAAACCTTTCTGTTTACATTTCTCGCAATCGTCAGCACTCTTTTCACAGAGATGCGACGCCTGAAACCCACTTGCTAGTCTTTTTTTTTGATCCCCAGTTCATCCAGCTGCCGGCGACTCACCGTTGAAGGAGATTCGGTCATCAGGCATAGGGAACTCGTGGTCTTTGGAAAGGGGATGACTTCCCGTATGGATTCTTCTCCGGCTAAAAGCATGACGAGCCGGTCAAAGCCTAGGGCAATCCCTCCATGGGGAGGCGCACCATAGCGAAGGGCTTCCAAGAAAAACCCAAACTTTTCCTTGGCTTCTGCAGGATTTAATCCCAGGATCGTAAATATTTTTTCCTGAATATCCTGTTTATGTATCCGGATAGAACCTCCTCCAATTTCTGTGCCGTTGAGCACAAGATCGTAGGCCTGGGCTCTGACTCGCTTTGGGTCCTCTTCTAGAAATCCTAAATCCTCTTCAATGGGAGAAGTAAAGGGATGGTGCATTGAGATTAGGCGGCCTTCGTCTTCGCTCCATTCAAAAAGGGGAAAATCCGTCACCCAAACAAATTTGAAGTTTGGAACTTTTTTATCGAGATTGCGGATAAAATCCGCCCGGAAACTTCCCAATAGTTCCTGAGCCCGGCGTTTTTCATCTGCCAGAAGGAGGATCAAGTCCCCTTCGCTGGCTCCACATTGAATCCAGATGGTCTCCAGCTGCCCCTGAGGAAGCCTCAAGGATGATTTAAATTCATCTGTCTTTTTAATCCAGATGACTCCCTTTCCACCCCACTCTCTGGCTTTTGCATTCAGCTTGTCCAGCTGGCTGCGAGAATACCCTCCTGCGCCTTCGAGAACAAGGGCCTTTATGACTCCTCCTGTATCGAGCGCCTTTTTTAAGATATCAGAATCCAGATCCTTTCCAATACTCGTTAGATCTAGAATTTCGATCTCAGCACGTAGATCCGGTTTGTCGCTTCCATATCTGTCCATACTCTCCTCATAGGAGAGGCGTGGAAAGGGACGCTCCACTTCAACCCCGATAACCTGGAACAATTCCGCCATCAGCGCTTCATTGAGAGAAAAAATATCTTCATGAGTCATAAAGCTCGCTTCGATATCGATCTGTGTGAACTCGGGCTGGCGGTCCGCTCTCAAATCCTCATCACGAAAACACCGAACAATCTGAAAATACCGCTCAAAACCAGAAATCATCAAAATCTGTTTAAATATTTGAGGAGATTGGGGAAGCGCAAAAAACCGGCCTTTGTATTCCCGGCTGGGCACAAGATAATCTCGAGCTCCTTCCGGAGTGGATTTCGTCAGGAAAGGCGTTTCGATTTCATAAAAACCATTCTCGCTCAAAAAATTGCGAGTTTTTAGAGCCACTTGATGGCGAAGCTTAAAATTGTGCTGCATGGAATTCCGGCGCAGGTCCAAATATCTGTATTTGAGTCTGAGTTCTTCCGAAGCCTGAGGAGGATCGGCCACAACAAAAGGCGCAACCTCGGACGAATTGAGAATCGAGAGACCGATAGCCTCTACCTCCACATCTCCGGTTGGGAGATCGTGATTCCGCATATTCTCTTCTCTTTCCCTGACTATACCGTTAACTCTGACGACATATTCCATCTTAAGATTTTTGGCCAAATCAAGCAGAGCTTTATCCTTAAATGTCACAACTACTTGAACCAAGCCTTCTCTATCCCAGAGATCGATAAAAACCAGGTTCCCCATATCTCTCTGCTTGCGTACCCATCCGAAGAGAGTCACTTGACTGCCGACATGGTTTTTCCTGAGCTGACCGCAGTAGTTTGTTCTTTTTCTTCCGAATGGAGCCTTAGAATTCATTTTCCATCCTCGATAATTTTGAGGATGTTTTCTTCGGCCTCTTCAACCTGCTCTCCGGTTTTCATGTTTTTGAGCTGGAATGTGCCTTTTTTAACTTCATCCTCACCCACTATCAGCACCCAGGCGGCCTCCAGTTTATTGGCTCTGTTCATCTGGTTTTTTAGGCTCCGTTCCCTGTACTCAATCAGCGTCTCTCTCCCTTTTTCACGGATACGCTGGGCCAGCTTCATTCCTGTTTTTTTGGCCGCCTCGCCCATATAGGCTATATACAAAAATTCTGGCTTCTCTTTTTCATTAGGCACAATCTCCAAAAGTCTTTCCATCCCCATTGCAAATCCGATACCACAGATATCCGGGCCGCCAAAATTCTTCATCATCTCATCATACCGTCCCCCGCCGAGAATGGCATCCTGGGCTCCCAGCTTGGATGTGACAATTTCAAAAGTCGTCTTGGTATAGTAATCAATCCCCCGGACAAGGCGGGGATCGGCCTCATATGTAATCCCGAATAGATCCAGGTGAGAACAGAAGAAGCGAAAATGTATTTTACATTCTGTACAAAGATTGTCGGTGATTTTCGGAAAATTCTTGACCGTGTCCCGGCAAGTGTCGATTTTACAGTCAAATAGACGCAGCGGATTGGTCTCTATTTTTCTTATACAGTCATCGCAGAAATGACTTTTTTCTTTCTCCGCCGCAGCCCGCAGTTTTTTCAGATATGAGGGCCGGCACTCTTTGCAGCCGACCGAATTTACGACAATTTTTGTATCTGTGACTCTCAGATATTTAAGAAAAAAATCCGCCATCTGGACAATCTCTGCATCGATTGCTGGATCTTCTTCGCCGAACACTTCAATATCGATCTGATGAAACTGTCTGTAACGTCCCTTCTGCGGTTTATCGTACCGGAACATCGGCCCAATAAAATAATACCTCATGGGCTGCGGCTTGAGATCAAGCCGTTTTTCGATGATGGCCCTCACTACCGAAGGAGTGTATTCAGGCCTTAGGGTCAGCGAACGTCCTCCCTTATCGGTAAACGTGTACATCTCCTTGATAACAATATCAGAAGTCTCCCCCGTTCCTTTCTCGAACAGCTCGGTGGCTTCAAAGACCGGAGTTCTGATTTCCCTGTATCCGTAGGTTTCAAAGATTTTTTTTGCTGCGACTTCAACTTTCTGCCACTTTCCGATTTCATCAGGGAGGATATCTTTGGTTCCTTTGATAGCCGGAATGTTTTTGGGCTTAAACTTATCCGTCATTTTTCCTGGAAAATCCCGATTTTCCTGAACTTCAAATAACGATCCTCTATTCTTTCTTCGGGTGTTTTTTGTTCGAGTCGTTTGAGTGTCTGGTTCAACTGTTTATCGACATTTTTGAACACGACATCGTAATCGAGATGGGCACCTCCCGGCGGTTCAGGAATGACCTTGTCAACGATTCCAAATTCAAGCAAATATTTCGGAAGAAATTTTAAATTCTCAGCGGCTTGAGCCACGGCTCCCTGGTCCTTCCACAGAATGGCCGCGCATCCTTCAGGAGAGATCACTGAATAGAATGAGTTTTCAAGGATCAAGAGGACATCCCCCACTCCCACAGCCAGCGCCCCTCCGCTGCCTCCCTCCCCAATAACGAGGTTAACCAGAGGAACCTTGAGTTTTGAAATTTCCTTCAAGTTGAAGGCAATGGCTTCAGCCTGCCCTCGTTCCTCAGCCTGGATTCCCGGATAGGCCCCGGGTGTATCGATCATTGTGATGATGGGAAAGCCGAATTTTTCAGCCAGCTTCATGATCCGCAGAGCTTTGCGGTACCCTTCGGGATTTGGTTGGCCAAAATTTCTTGCGATACGATCTCTTGTCGTCCGCCCCTTCTGGTGTCCAATAAAGGCCACTGTTCGTCCTCGATAGAATCCAAATCCAGCCACAATTGCGGGATCATCTCCAGCCCTTCGGTCGCCATGAAATTCCAAAAAATCATCCGTGAGGTAATCCAGATAATCTAGAGTGTAGGGCCGCTGGGGATGCCGGGCCAACTGCACGATATTCAGTGCCGTCAACCGGGGTTTGAGGTCTTCCCACTCTGAAATAATTTGTTTTCGAAGACGAGCAATCTGCTCATGCTGATCCGGCGGTTCGCTGGCATGCACATCATCAATCTCCTGTTTGAGGAGCATGATGTTCTTTTCAAGCTGGTAATAATCCTTCGGTTTATCCATTGTTTTTTGGGGGATCGCGTCAAATATACTTGTTTATTTTATAGGAAACAACGCAGCGAAGCAAATTGAGTGAAGTCGAGGATAAATTTCAATGGGAAGATGAGATGATGTTTGTCACCCTGAGGTTAGAGGAAGGAATCTGGAGGATTTTTAATTGTCCATATTCATTCGTTTCAAGTTCAATCTGGATGCCGTTGATCTGCATGAGAAGAAGACAGGGGTCTTCCTCACTGGGCTCGAGGGTGAAGGGGATTTCGAGCTGAGGGATGATGTAGGCGGATAAATATTTTTTTTCCTCCATCCTGCATCCATATTTTTTTGTGATCATAAGATAGGGTGAAAACAGGGGATTTGGAAGAAGGAAAGCATCCCTCCTGATTTTGCTTTGCAGGTTTTGTTCCTGGCTATTCACGAGAATCGTATTTAAAACGTCGCCCTCAGAAATGACGCTTGAGATTTCTTGTCGAATCCCACCCAGGGAGCCTATGAAGGAATATCGAAGGGGAATAAAACTTTTATCAAGTTCTATTTTCAGGCTTTCCACCTCGATAGCCACGGGTTTAGTCATTCGTCCTTTAACGGAAAGGATATATCCCCGTTCATGTTCCTCCCAAACATATTCTTCATAACCGACTTTTTCTCCAAAAAAATAAATGGACAATTCCCCTCTTTCGACTATCCCCGCGGATTGACTTGGGAGCCGCATTGAAAAAATGGAGATAAAAAGAAAGACCGTTACTAGGAAGCGAAAAGGAAGAATCACAGGTCTTGAGTCGAATCGAATCACTCGATGACAACGGCCGTGCCATAGGCCAAAATCTCGGAGGCACTCTGCATAATCATCGATGTCGTGATGCGCATACTGATGATGGCATTGGCTCCAAGGCTTTCGGCTTCTTCCACCATTCTATCCAGGGCCTGCTCGCGGGACTCCGCCATCATTTTTGTATAATCTCTAATTTCTCCACCTACAATATTTCTTAAAAATGCCAAAATATCGCGGCCGACATTTCGAGCCCGGATGGTATTTCCACGGACAAGACCAAGATTTTTTACGATCGTTTTTTCATGAATAAAATCTGTAGTCACTATAATCATTTCTCAACCTCCTTGTATCGTTCTCTTTGGCTGACAAAAAGCCGTTCTCTCAAGACTGAGATCAACAGCACGACGAATCCTCCCATGATGGCCAGAATCCCCACCTTTATAAGCAGGGGAGTGGTCGTATCTTGAATGATACTTTCGACCATTTTATATCCGCCAAAGAAAAGAAGAATCATAGCACCAACGGAAAACAAAATCCATCCAACTCTCCGTTCCAGGCGGTTGTAAACGGATGTCGAGTACGCCTTCCACACTTCAGGCTTTGCCTCTTTCAATTCCATTTTATTCATAACCTCCTCAAGTTTTTTCATGTCTTCCAGTTCTTTCCGGCACTCCGCACAGGTCTGAATATGCGCTTCAACCGACTGTTTCTGTTCTGAGGAAAGGCCTCCATCATGATAAGAAGAAATGAGTTCTTTTATATGTTGATGATCCATGGGATTAA